>NZ_JCAQHY010000023.1:0-641 GCF_059621045.1 Vagococcus sp. WN80Y | reverse complement strand
ACCTTCGTTGCGGCCGTGGCCGCTTTTTCGGTCCCTCCATCAATCTGATACCCTTTTATCACATAACCGGATGGTGCGGCTGGGAAAGTTTTCGAATAGGTCGCTCCATCGTTCAAGGTGACTGAGGTATTCGCTTTGATGCTCACACCTTTTTGATTCACATACTGCTCCGTTACTTTCCACTGTTTCTGATAAATATACGTCACAATCTGATCTTTCGTCACTGGGGCAATCGTTACCTTCGTTGCGGCCGTGGCCGCTTTTTCGGCCCCTCCATCAATCTGATACCCTTTTATCACATAACCCGCTGGCGCGACTGGGAAGGTTTTAGAATAGGTCGCTCCTTCATTCAGGGTGACTGATGTTGCGTCTTTGTCTTTGATCTTCACACCGTTTTGATCCACATACTGCTCCGTCACCTTCCACTGTCTTTGATAAATATACTTCACGATGTAGTTTTTCTTCACATTGGCGATGGTCACTTTCGTGGTACCGGTGGCCGCTTTTTCTGGCTCGTTCTCTATCTGATACCCTTTTATCACATAACCGGATGGTGCGGCTGGGAAAGTTTTCGAATAGGTCGCTCCATCGTTCAAGGTCACTGATGTTGCGTCTTTGTCTTTGATCTTCACACCTTTTTG
>NZ_JCAQHY010000170.1:0-121009 GCF_059621045.1 Vagococcus sp. WN80Y | reverse complement strand
ATGGAAGTATTAACTATTTAACGCCCCAAGAAATGGAGGACCGTGCTAAACAAGTAGCTTAGATCTTTCACCCCTACCATTTTTTTGCGAAAAAGTCATGAGTATCATTCGTCATCGCTTTCCATAGCGGTCAAGCGATTTGGGCTTGAGGGGGATGGGAAACGATGGCACACTCTCAAAGTGACATTTTTCAAAAAAGTCTCCCAAAAAGCGTCCAAGATATTGACTTAAATCCAATATCTTGGATACATGACACATGTTAGTAGAGGCAATTAAGCTAATTTAGTTTTTCTTCTGATTTTCAACGAAGCATGAAATGACTATAGGATGTCTTCTAACCATTTCTCTACTTCAATTACTGTATATCGGCTAGTATCATCTTCACGAACGCCACTTTTTAATTGATTCGATTCTGGTCTGTTTAATTTTGTTCTACTGATTTTCTCAGTGAATATCTTACTACACTCATCTTAATTTAATATGTCAAGTTGTCTATTTAATTCTTGGGATCGTGTACTAATTCTAGCGTAACGATAAGTATAATTCATGCTATCACTATTGTGTCGTGAATGGTGGTTAATGACGTGTGGTTTTCGAGATAAGTTTTGACACAATTATCGATTATTTTAATTAATTTTTTCTATTGAATTTTAACTGTCTCATAAATCGTAAGTTTATAGTGATTTGATCCTGACAAGAATCGGCAAAGAAACCCTTTTGGAATAAGAGGGCTTCAAGCTTGTTGTATAAGTTTTTATCGTCAGTCAAAAACCAATAATTTTGATGTTAGTAGAACTAAGATTTGAATGTCGTAAATTGTTTTTTTATATACATGATTAAAGAAGCAATCGTGATCACAACACCAAATAGTATACTAAATGAAGAAAATGACTCAATATTCTTTGTTATGCCTTCTGTTCCATTAAAAGCGAATTGGATCATGAAATAGCATGAAGCGATACACCCCCAAATACTCCCTAATATTTGGTAAACTTTCTGTTCCATTTTTTTTCCATTTTTCATTAATAAAACTCCCTTTCATTTATACAGTTGTTTTCTTATCTGAACTTAGAATATCATCTGATCAACTTTTTTTCTTTCTTTTTTTGTTTTGTTGCAAAAAATTGATATTTTCTTGCATGTCAGGAGGGATGCAACGCAATGTATTGTAATGCGTTTGTAAAAATGAGTGATCATATGAGGGCTGAGAATCAATTTAGGAGAAAAATAAATTGAAGATATGAAAGTGAGTTGGGTTTTAGAAGGAATGGATATTAACCTCAGTTGAGCATAAGGTTATACTCTCATATGTGACAACATGAAAAGTTGAAAAAAACTTTTAAAAATAGTATGGTGAAAAAAGAGATATTGCGTTTATAAAAAACAATATATTGGAATCGTTTCAAAAAAATGGTAAAATAGAGAGAAAACAAGATTGAGAGGTTTAAATATGAAAGCAACGATGAAAGACGTGGCATCCCTTGCAGGAGTTGGAGTTGGGAGCGTTTCAAGAGTGATAAATGGTGTGAAAGTTAAAGAAGTAACAAAAGAGAAAATTTTAGCTGCCATTAAAGAACTAGATTATGTGCCAGATGAATATGCCAGAGGGTTAAAAACGAATCGAACTAATACGGTAGCCCTTATTATACCAACGATTTGGCATCCTTTCTTTTCGGAATTTGCCTACTATATAGAAAATACATTAAGTAAAAGAAATTATAAGCTACTTATTTGTAATGCAGATGGAAATCCTCAAAAAGAAAAAGAATACATTGAGATGGTTAAACAAAGCAAAGTTGATGGGATTATAGGGATTACTTACTCAGATATCGACAAGTATGTGTCTTCAAATATTCCTTTTGTTAGTATCGATCGCCATTTCTCAGAGCAAATATCATATGTTACAGCAGATAATTTTTTAGGTGGTCAAATGGCAGCTCAGGAACTAATTAGACGGGGTTGCAAAAATTTGGCTTATATCGGAGGAACTTCACCTTATCCGAATGAAACAAATAATAGAAAAGAAGGTTTTTTTAGTGAGTGTCGCAATAATGATGTGAAGGTAACAAGCTTAGTAATGCCAGAACCAATCGATGATTTGGCTGAGCAATTAGAAGTGTTTATGACCGATAATATGGCGATTGATGGGATTTTTACAATTAATGATTTTATGGCTTTAGATGTGATGAAAGTTATGGAGAAGCTAAAAAGAAACGCTCCAGATGACTATCAAATCATTGGATTTGATGGTGTTAGAATTGCTGAAGAAAAGGCTTATTTATTATCAACAATCGTTCAACCGATTGAAGATATGGCGATGTCTTCAGTCGAAACGTTATTAGATATGGTGCTAAATCAACAGGAACCTAAGCGAGACGTTTTACCAGTTCTTTTCAGAGAAGGTGGCACAACAAAAGTAATTGACAAGTAAAAAAAAGCGTGGTAATCTGTAATCACAAATTAGAAACGTTTCCATTTTTCGGAGGCGTTTCTAAATAAAAATAAACTGGAAACGTTTCAAAAAAAGAAAGGGGAATAACAATGAAAAACAAAGTAATCGGGTTTATTGCAGCAAGTATTTTAACGTTGGGGCTAATTTCTGGATGTGGCAACGGTGAGAAAAAAGCAACTAAGAATCCAGGAGATATTAAAGTTTGGGTACAGTTTTCTGATGAAACTTCAGAAGGAAAAGCATGGCAAGAGGTTGTGGAAAATTTCAATAAAGAATACGAAGGGAAATTTAAAGCAACAACAGAGTATATCCCGAGAAGTGGTAGTGGTGGTGGATACGAAGATAAAGTAAATGCTGCTATTTCAACAAACAGTTTACCAGATGTTATTACTTTAGATGGTCCTAATACGGCAGCCTATGCTCATTCCAACGTTCTTGCCCCATTAGATGAATTTTTAGAGGATGCTGATATGGATGATGTGCTAGACAGTATTAAGCAACAGGGAACATATGATGGCAAAATGTATGCCTTTGGTTTTTCTGAGTCAAATGTAGGGATTTACTATAATAAAAAAATGTTTAAAGAAGCAGGCGTTAAAGAGGATGAAATTCCAACGTTAGAGAAACCTTGGACTTGGACAGAATTTAGTGATATTGCTGCAAAGCTATACCAAAAATATGATGCACCTGTTTTTGATATGCAAATTGCTAATAATGATGAAATGCTAACGTATGGCTATACACCAATTATTTGGTCAAATGATGGTAATGTTGTAAATGAGGATGGAACTAAAGCAGAAGGCTATTTTAATTCTAAAGAAACAGTTGAAGCTTTTGAGTTTATTCAAAGTTTAGTGAAAAATGATTATGTGCCGATTTCACCAATTGAAAAAGGATTTGAAACTGAGAAATACCCAATGTACCTGAGTGGTTCTTGGACTATGGCGGATTTAGAGGAAAACTACAAAGATGTTGACTACGGTATTTTACCTTATCCAGTTTCAGATAAAACGAAAAAATTAGTTTCACCAACAGGAAGTTGGCAATTAGGTATGACCACTAAAACAGAAGAGAAAGAAGCTTCTGCTGCTTTTATTAAATTTGCAACTAACACAGAATCAAGCAAAATTATTAGTTTAGGTAACAGTGTATTGCCCATTAGAAATTCAACAATTGAGCTGATTAAAGACGAGGTAAATGATGGCATGAGAATGTTAATGGAGCAAAATCAACTGTCTGGACAAGCAAGACCGGTCGTTGTTGCTTACCCACAAGTATCAAGAGCGTTCCAACAAGCGGTTCAAGATATTTCTTATTTTGAAGAAAATCCTGATGTGTCTAAGGTTTTGGAAACACGAACAAAAGAAATGCAACAAGCAATCGATAGTTCACTTAAATAAAAAGTAAAGGCTATCGCTTTGATAGTCTTTAGGGAAGGGAAAGATATGAAATCAAAGCCAACTTTAAAAGATAATTTACTAGGATATAGTTTCTTGTCCCCGGCACTTATATTGCTAACGATTTTTTTACTTGTGCCGGTGGGTATGGTGTTTTATTACTCCTTTACGGATTATTATTTATTAACGCCAGATGCTCGGCAGTTCGTAGGATTAGAGAATTTCAAACGTCTAGTAGGAGACCCCATCTTTATTAAGAGTATTTTTAATACTGCCAAATTTGTTGTTTGGATTATTCCCGTGCAGTTAGGAGCTGCGCTTGGGATGGCACTGTTGATTAACAAACAGAGAAAGGGAAATATCTTTTTTAAAGTTGCTTTCTTTGCACCAGTTGTCATGTCATTAGTTGTTATCTCCATTTTATGGTTGTATCTACTAAATCAAAATGAAGGGTTAATTAATGCCTTACTGAATAAAGTAGGCCTTGATTCATTGCCTTTTCTAACGAGTCCTAAGCAAGCTATGTATACCATTGTTTTTGTTTCAGCTTGGCAAGGGGCTGGGTACCAGATGCTGCTCCTTTTAGGAGGGATGCAAAATATTCCTCAGGATGTTTATGAAGCAGCGGATATTGATGGATTTTCTAAATTCCAACAGTTTTGGTATATTACGTTACCTTTGTTAAAGCCAACGACTATTTTTGTTTTTCTTACAACACTGATATCTGCTTTCAAACTAATTGTTCAGCCAATGGTTATGACCCAAGGTGGACCGATGAATTCAACCATGACGATGGTTTATTACATCTATCAAACAGGTTTTACTGATCGCTTAGTAGGGTATTCGAGTTCGATTGCTTTGATCTTTACAACCTTAATCGGGTTAATTACTTTAGGACAAAGAAAACTAGTGAAGGAGGAGCAAGACTAATGGGGAAAAAAAAAAAAGTATGGACGATTGTAGAGTACGTCCTCCTTATTTTACTAGCGATGTTGTTTCTGTTTCCAATGATTTGGATGATTGTTTCTTCTATGAAACCAGAAGCAGATGTCTTTAATAACTTGACGACATTTAAAGCCTTTTTACCTAGTTTAAATCCAGCAAATTGGTTTAAGACTTACCAAGAAGTTGTCAGCCGATTTAGTATAGGAACCTATTTGCTTAATAGTTTATTTTATGGACTGACGTTTGCTTTTGGGTCAGTTTTAGTGAACTCATTAGCTGGCTTTGCTTTTGCTAAAATCAATTTTTCGGGTAAAAAGATCCTATTTGGTTTGCTACTAGCTTTATTAATTATCCCAATGGAGACAGTCTTAATTCCTCAGTTTACCATTATTACAAAGTTAGGGTTAGTGAATAATCGATTGGGTGTTATTCTTCCTGGAATTGCTAGTGCGTTTAACATCTATTTGTTTAGAAATTTTTTTATTGCGATACCAGAAGAAATAATAGAATCTGCTAAATTAGATGGTGCGAGTATTTTGCAAATCTTTTTTAGAATTATGTTACCTATGTCAAAACCAGCGATTGCAACAGTTGGGGTTTTATCTTTTATTGGCAGTTGGAATGACTACATTTGGCCATTGATGGTTTTAACAGATAAAAGTAAATTCTCTATGCAAGTTGCAATTACAGCGATCAACACGACTCAACCAGTTTATATTAATCAAGTGATGGCTGTATTAACTATCTCCACCCTTCCTCTAATTATAGTTTATATAGCTGCTCAGAAATACATTGTTCAAGGCCTAGGAGGGTCAGGAACAGGAATAAAATAATCAGGAGACTAAAAAATGACGGTATTAAAAAAAGCCAATCAATTTATTTTAACAAACCGAGCAACAGTTAATCCAACCTTTCGAAATCACTACCATTTAATGGGGCCAGTGGGCTGGATTAACGATCCAAATGGGTTTGTTTATTTTCAGGAGGACTACCATTTATTTTATCAATTTTATCCTTACGACAGTGTTTGGGGACCCATGCATTGGGGACATGCAAAATCCAAAGATTTAATTAACTGGGAACAGTTACCAGTTGCCCTTGCGCCAAGTGAAGCCTATGATATTGATGGCTGTTTTTCTGGAACAGCTTTAGTTGAAAATGATAAATTGTATTTGTTTTATACAGGACATGTAGAAAATGATGAATTAAAAAGAGAAGTCCAGTGTATGGCTGTTTCAGAAGATGGTCTTCATTTTGAAAAATCTGCTAGTAATCCACTTGTAGATGAATCCCATATTACTGGTATTGCTTCTTATGAAGATTTTCGAGATCCTAAAGTTTTTAAGAGAGACACTAATTATTTTATGTTAGTTGCTTCTCAAACGGAAGATTCTCGCGGGCAAATTTTAATGTTCAAATCAGAAGATATGAACACTTGGGATTTTTATTCGATTTTATTAGAAGGCGATAAGAGTCAAGGGATTATGTGGGAATGTCCAGATTTATTTCAGATTGATGGAAAAGACATTCTCATTATGTCTCCTATTCAGATGCCGGTGGAAGGTAATAAATATGCTAATAGGAGTTCTACGGTTGCATTTATCGGTAATATTGAGTGGTCCACTGGAAAATTAGTAGTAGAAAATTACCATGAGATTGATAGTGGCTTGGATTTTTATGCGCCACAAACCTGCTTTAATGATAAAGGAGAGCATTTCTTGGTTGCTTGGATGCAGATGTGGGATCGTAATATGCCGACCAATGAACTAAAACATGGGTGGGCAGGCTCAATGACTTTACCGAGAAAGTTATCTTTAGAAAATAATGTTCTAAAACAAGAACCAGTAGAATTTTCTAAAGATCAGTTAAGAGAAAGAAATAGGTTAGAAAATCAATTGCTTACGAAAAGCTCTCTTTTAAAAGAAACTATCTCTCAAAGAAATCGATTTACGGTAGCAATTGATTTAATGGAAGCAACGAAAATAAACCTTTACTACGGAAAAAACGAAGAGACTTATTTTGAAATTAGTTATGATAAGGAAACGTCTTTATTAGAAATAAATAGAGAAAAAATAGGTTATTTGATAACAGGAGCTGAAAAACCTCTCCTAAATAAAAGAGCAGTCGTGGTCCCTTTGATTGATAATCAATTAGTTTTAGACATCTATGGTGATACGTCTTCTATTGAAGTCTTTACTCATGATGGTCAAGCACTATCAACTACTTTTTTTGAAGAAGATTTTTCAGAGATATTAGAAGTGACTTCTAATGGAAAAGCGTTAATTAAACAATTAGTGATTTATGATATCACGATAGATTAGGAGGTGGAAATGATGTTTGGTGGAATTGAAGCAGGCGGAACAAAGTTTGTTTGTGCAGTATCTGATGAGGCTTTAACAATTATAGAGAAGAAAAGCTTTAAGACGACGACTCCAGAAGAGACAATGAAACAAGTTATTTCTTTTTTTAAGACTTACGAAGTTGAATTAGAGGTAATAGGTGTGGGGGCATTTGGCCCTATTAATGTTAATAGAAAATCTGAAGAATACGGCTATATCACATCAACTCCTAAGTTAGCTTGGCAACAATTCGATTTTGTTGGTATGTTGAAGCAACATTTTGCAATCCCGATTGCTTGGACAACTGATGTAAATGCTGCAGCTTATGGAGAATACCGCCATGGGAACGGGATTGGTAAAGAGAGTCTGGTTTATTTTACAATAGGAACTGGCATTGGCGGCGGTGCGATTCAGGAGGGGAAATTAATTCAAGGTTTTTCTCATTCAGAGATGGGACATATGTTAATCGAGCCTTATAAAGATGATTCTTTTGAAGGGGCTTGTTCATTTCATAAAAACTGTTTAGAAGGTATGGCATCAGGTCCAGCCATTGAGAAACGTCTAGGGATTAAGGGGCAAGAATTAGCAGAGGATCATGCATATTGGCAAATAGAAGCCGATTACATTGCTCAATGTGCTTATAACATAACGTTGATATTAGCACCAGAAATCATTGTGTTTGGTGGCGGAGTGATGCAACAAGAGCACATGATTCAACGAGTTAGAGCGAGGTTCGAAGAAAAAATGAAGGCGTATGTTTCTTACCCTGAATTAGATGACTACTTAGTGACTCCGAAGCTGGGTAACAATGCTGGCATTATGGGATGTCTTGCTTTGGCAAAAAAAATAAGTTAACGTTGATAGTAAATCAATAAAATGAGTAAAAGCCTCTTTTTTATTATTTTGATTGTGGACCTGGTATTGATTTATCAATTAATGCAGGTCTTTTTTATATGTTTTGAAAATCTCTGGCTATGCCTGAGGTTCAGGAGAGCTTCAAGCGATGTATAAAAAACCCCCTTAAAATGATAAACTAGACTTGGTTTCCCGACCGCAAACTAATCATTTTAAGGAGGTCCTATAATGAATATGGACAATCAAAGTTTATCACACACAACATGGAAATGTAAGTATCATATCGTGTTCGCGCCGAAATACAGAAGACAGATAATATACGGAAAATAAAAGTCGAGTATAGGAAAAATATTACGAGAGTTACGTCAAATAGAAAAGTAGTCTAATGATTTTTAATCGTCATGCTGAACTAAAATATAGATATGGTAATCGGAAATTTTGGTGTCGTGGTTATTATGCGGACACTGTAGGACGAAACAGAAAGCAAATTGAAGACTACATAAGAAATCAAATACAAGAGGATTATGTAACAGATCAACTGACATTATTTGAAGAGTATGATCTGTTTACAGGAGAAAAAATAAGAAAGAGATTCTTTAGAATCAGTGCGTCAATGTGGTGCAAAAGAGAGACCGCTCAGAGGACCTTTTAGGCCAGGCCGGCAATAGAGACTTTCAGCCGCAGAGCAAACCTCCAGTTCTCACTGGAGGCTTTGATTACGTAAGTTGGATTAGAATGTTTTGATGCTTAATAATAAGTTAGGTTCGTTAATGTGATATTGTTCCTCATCTATGGATTAAAATAGCCCGTGTAATACACTTTTTTTTGAGGGAGTCAACTGCTAACCTGTGGCAAATAACTTAAAAAAAACAATTTGATAGTAGCTATTACGAATTCAAGTGAGTGGCTTATCTTATTAAATGTGATCATTCTTATAAATGCATTCACATAGAGAGGAAAGGTTATTTTTGTCTAAGCGGGATATCTTTTTGGCGTAAGTGATAGTAAATATTGGTCACAGAGACATCACACATCGTAGCGATATCTTTTACAGGTAAGCTGGTTGATTGGTACATAGCAAGTGCTCGATCAACTTGCTTTTTCCGAATAGGGCGTCCAAGCTGCTGTCCATTTTCCTTGGCAGCTTCTAGGCCAGCTAAGACTCGCTCGCGAATTAATTCAGCTTCCATTTCTGCAAAAGCGCTCATAATAGTAAAGAAAAATCGTCCCATTGGGGTTGAAGTATCAATATTATTTTGAATGCTGACAAAGTTTATTTGCTGTTGGCCAAACCATTCAACGAGTGTTAACAGCTGTTTTGTTGACCGTGCCAGTCGATCTAATTTGAAAATAACAAAGGTATCACCAGGTTTTAATGCAGAAATGGCTTTGTCTAGTTCAGTTCTATCTGGTTTTCTTCCACTTTCATGTTCTTTAAAAAGAATATCAACTCCGTAGCTCTCAATAGCACGCAACTGAGAGTCAAATTTTTGTTGATGAGTACTAACGCGCATATAGCCTATGGTAGTCATGTTTTTTGTCTCCTTACAAAAAATTAGTTATTTTTCGATAAACGATCTATAAATGCTAAACGACTAGAAAGAGAAATGAACTTTTTTTCTCTTTCTAGTCGTTTAGCATGAGGAATAATGAATGAGAAAATAAGGGATGAAAAAAAAATAGCTTGACTATCCCCCTTTAAATCAAGGTTTTTTAATGAGTTGCTAAAAAAATTAAGCTGTTCAAAAAAAAAGTATTAAATTTTTATTGACATCATTATAGCATTACTATAAACTATAGTTTTTGAAAATAACAATAAATGCACGTTATAAAAATATTTTTAAAAGGCAAAAGCCCTCAGTGACGGGTTTTATCTTTTAGAAATATTTTTTTTTTGGCGTTTTTGTTGTGTTTCCCACTAACTATAGTTTTTGGGAATCACTAGAAAGAGAAAAGGTCATGATAAAACGACTTTTAGAACGGTGTACTAGTTCGTAAACTCTTTTGTGTAAAGAGGAAACGGATGTGTGTTTGATCGAACTTTACTATGGAAAGGAGAAGAGCAGATGGCTACTTATGTGTATATTAGAAAGGATTATCCAGTTACGACGCTTGAACAACTAGAGGTTTTAACACAAACGAAGTGCGCGGGGGTTTTCATTGAAGAAACTGACTTTAATCAAGAAATAGAATTGCTGAAGTTATTTGAGAGTCTTGAAACAGAGGATCAGATTCTAATTTATGATTTACGAGTGTTCGCGAAAGGGACGAGTGGATTCAAGCAATTATTAACAGAGCTTCGTTCTAAAAATATTCGACTTATTAGCATCGGAGATAAGTTAGATACTAATATATCGACCACTTTTTATTCAGATGTCATTAAAGTACTTGATATGGAAGAAAAACATCGAAGCCACCTAATTAGAGTGAGTATTGAAAAAGCAAAATCAGAAGGTCGAATTACGGGCCGTCCTCGTGTCAATGAGGAGGTGATAAACAAGATGGTATTTTTATTTGAAAAAAAGAATATGACCTTACGTGAAATAGCGGACAGTTGTGGAGTTTCTCTTGGAACGGTTCACAAGTATGTTAATGGGAAACGGTCATAATTAAGGCATACCTGACTAGGTAGTTAATGAAGTCAGTTTGTATAAAAACTAGCCGATTGTTAAGTGATTAACGATAAGGAGGTGAGGCCGACAATAGCGGGTAAAGTAGTTTTAAGTAACAATATAATTAGTTAAAAACAAGTGGGAAAGTGGGAATAATGGAATGAAGTCTTATAAAAGTAAAGTAATCGGATGTTTGGTGGTATCAACCACATTTTTAGCAAGTGTAGGAGGCGCTCTAGTCATTGATACGCCAATGGCACATGCAGTAGAATCATCTAAAGTGATTAGTAGTAACCCTGTGTCAGATGAAACAAGTGATCGTACATTGACCTTATGGAAATATGAAATCAATAATACATCTGAACTAGGCGAAAGAGGCGACGGCGAGACAGCGCCAGATTTAACTGGAAAAAAAGTGATGCAAGACGTTAAGTTTGAAGTGGTGAAGGTCATCCCTGTAGCCGGTGCGTCTTTAACTGATCCGACCAAACAAGAAGTGGGAACTGATTATACAATCGATCCAGCTTTTACAGCTAAAACAGGCGTGACAGCCGCAGATGGTAGTTTGGTTTTTGATCTTAGTGAAGGCCTAGCTAATAAGAAAGATGCCGATGGGATTTATTTAGTTCGAGAAGTACCAGATGCTAGTGGGGATTACACGTATACCGATCCTGAGACAGGTGAAACAGGCTTGAAAGTTGCCTCACCTATGGCGCCATTCTTTGCTTGGGTGCCACAAACAAGTCGTAAGGATACAGGGAAGCTTGTTTACGATGTGAATGTCTACCCTAAAAACATTGTTACAGATGTGACATTAGATAAAACTGTTGAGGGTGGTAAAGGCTTCTCAATTCAAGCGGGGAACTCATTCCAGTGGGAAGCTACTACGAAGTTGCCAAGTGGCCTATACAATGAGATCACAAAAGACATGACCATCATCAATCGTTACGATAAAGACGGGAATTCTCTGCCAGATTTACCAATTACAGCGAGTCCAGAAGCACCGTATGAGTTGTTTGCAGATTACTTTACTGTGACAGATGATCTTAATACACAATTACTATTAGAAGATGTTGTGGTAGAAGTGACGACTGATGGCACGACATGGACACCAATAGCTCAAGGAACCGATTATAAAGTGTCACTGAATGGTTCAGAAGTGGCAGCACCAAATCCTGTCACTAATATGACAGCAGGAGATAAAAAGACAGTCACAGTCGATTTAACACAAGCAGGTATGAAGAAAGTGACCGTTGATAAGGATACTCATATTAGAGTGGTGTATAAAGTCACTGTTGAGAAAGATTTTAATGGGACGATTGATAATGAATACAATGTTAAGTATTTAATTCCGGGTCAAAAACCAATGGACACTACCAGTGATAAACCTGAATTTTATGATGGTGGTTTTAAGTTAAACAAGGTGAACGAAAAAGGCGACAAAACACTTGCGGGAGCAGAATTTTATATTGCGGAATCAGAAGCGGATGCCAAAGCGAAGAAATTTTTAGCCTCCGATGGTAAAAGCTATACCTTAAAAGAGGATGGTTCAGCAGATCCCGCCTTACCAACAGGTGTAGAGTTCTTGAAATCAACAAGTGATGCAAGTGGTAAAGCAGAGTTCAACGGGTTGAAATTAGATTGGTTTACCGATTCTAATGGCAATGGGCAACAAGATCCAAGCATTCCAAGTGAAGCGACTTGGGAAAAGACGGCTATTTCAAAAGATTACTGGGTAGTTGAAACGAAATCACCAGAGGGCTATGAGTTACTAAAAACACCGGTGAAAGTCACAGTTAAACTAGATACGCATGAGAATTTAGTGGTGGATGTGGAGAATAAAACCAAAACGGACTTGCCGTTTACAGGGGGCACAGGCACAACGATTATGATCGTGTTAGCTTTAGGGGCGATTACAGTTGGTACAGTGGCTATTTCAATTGATAAAAAACGCCGTCACGCATAAGTCAAGACAGAAAGGATAGGCAGACACATGCACAAACGAAAAAAACAGAAGCAGATGGTCGCCGTTCTTTTAGGAATTTGTCTTCTAGTTAGTTGGATGGGGTTAGGAGTAAGAGGAACTTTTTTGAAAGCCAAGGAAGTTCCTCGGGAGTTAGTGTCCATTAAGGTGAATGGAGAAAAAGTAACAGATATGCCATCACTGGTGGAAGATAAAGATGTCAAAATCGAATTAACAGCAAGTGAGAGCCGCTGGGTCACACTACCCGTGTCACAAAATTATGAAGTGTTCGTCTATGATGATGAGAAGCCAGTGAAAGTAAAAAATTTGGTGAAGACAGATTTTGACATAAAAGAAGAGGTTGCGCAATTAAAAGCTGATACTAGCAAAGCGGAGACAACTTTGTCGAGTGAGGCTATTCAGCTAGTAGATGAGGCGGGAAAAGAAACGATACGATATCTTCGTTTGATCAAAGATCAACCGCTAGAGTTATTGGTCAAACGAGGCACCTCAAATAAAAGTGTGTTGAAGGTCGTAGATGTTGTTGACAAGACAGATAGTCAAGAGTTGCTGACATTTGCAAAGCTAGACATTGCTTCAGCCTTCAATCAGGTTCCTAAAGAGACCTCAACTGAGTCACAGGATAAAGATGAGGCATCAGTTGTCTCACCAGAATCCGATAAGCCAGTGGAGAAAACAGAAGAGACAACTACGCCCTCCTCACCTGATACGCCAATTGATTATAGCCGAGTGATGGCAGTTGAAACAAAAGAAACGAAGAAATCATTAGAGGATTTACAAAAAGCTGATTATACTGATGAAGATTCCTTGAAGACGCCGATGTTACTTACGGATGATAGTGAGAAAAAACGTGCAACAAAAGAAGAGTCTCCGATTATTGTCAGGGATGTTTATATTCCTGTAAAAACAGGGACATCTTCCTTCGATTCAGATGATGTCCCTGGACATGATTCTTCTGAAACTAATGATATTGTCAGATCCTTTGATCAAGTCAGCTATCTAGTATCATTTTCTATTCAAAATACCTCATTAACGGATAAATATACTAACATTCGTTATCGAGTTATTACAAACTTATCTGATGCAGTAGAAATGGATGCAGGTAAGCCTGTTAACAATGGAGAAATCGCCAATGGTGGTTACCAAGATTATGAAAGTGGGGATGGTTCACAGTACTCAGAAGGGATTATGGAATCGGTTATTAGTGATACGGGACAAGTCTTTGTTCCAGTCATCATGAATGTGTATGGTGCTAATCATGGTAAAAAGTTGAAACCGACTTTTGAATTGGAAATTGTTGATGCAGTAAATGTTAAAACAGGTGAGAAGGTCGCCATCAACAAAAAATACGATGAAACAGCTTTAGCTAAGTTATCTGTAAAAGAAACAACTGTGTCAGCGAAGCCGTCAGTCGGTGTTCGTTTGGTTCAAGGAGAAGTTAAAACAAATGCCGTTTTTGGGTCAACGAATACCAATATTCAAGGTTATGATGTTGGTGCTGTTACAATCTTACAGCCATTACCTGAACGATCTACAGGTGACTACCGAGGGTCAACGTTTCCTAAGGGAGCGGTGACGTATCAAATTAAGCAAAAAGGGGAGTATCAGATTGGAAGTAATGCTGCTAAAGCAATGACTCAGTCTCAGTACTCTGCGTTTTCTGTTAAGGCCTATGCTCCAGCCATTACTGATCGTAGTCAGGCAAGTTGGGTTAAAACAGGAACAGTGAAAACAGAATTGTTTACTAAGCCACTTGATTCACCCAATGCCAAAACAGGGGCTATATATACCTCCCAACCAATGGGAAGCTTAGCTCAAATAGGAGTGTATGATTCAGGTAGTTTTACGACTTCATCAAGTTCTTATGTAACCAATGTGTCAAATACTAATTATACAGGAGTGGTTAATCCCTATACATATAATATGACAGGAAATCGAACACAGTCTGCTACTTCAAAAAGTTTTTCGAGTTTGGAAACTATTTTCCAATGGGATCAAACTACCACTCGTAACTTAGCTTTAGCCAATAAGTGGACACGATATGAAATGAGTTTATATGTTGATTCGGTTAGTTATGACGGAATTACTACGTCAAATAGCTCAACTATTTCATTTCCGACCGTTGTGACTCCTGGAGGGACTTATTGGTCTCCTACAACTATGATAGTTGAAACAACAGCTACTTCTGGTTCGTATAACATTGATGGCGTTAGATATGCTTCTGCAACCCCAGGGGTTACTGGGGGGCTAAATAATTATGGCAATCTACAATTATCTATGGGGCAACGTGGTTATATGACAAATTACGCAGGAACTTCAAATGTTACTCTTGGTAAAGGTGGTAATCATATTTTAATGTGGGATCCATCTGGATTCAAATATGATCTGAATCGAAAAACTTATTATGATTTATGGTCAACAAAAAATAGAAATTACCTAATTAAGTATGGAGTAGCTAAAAAGTTATCAGATACTCCTCCTTACACAATGAAAGTTGGACAAGTTGATTATAATAAGAAGCTATATAACTGGTATGATACGCCTGAAGAAGCCGTGAAAAATGGAGAAATCAGTGCGGCATATTGTGAAGGGCAATATGATCATGATGCGTCTGTTTATGGAAATCTTACGACTTATTTGAAGGTTCCTGTTATTGTTACTTCCAATCCGGGTAGTAAAACTCCTGCGGGTAATCCAATTGTTGTATTAGGGGCTCATCAATTTTTAGACAAAGATCAAAAAATTCTTTATCAGAGTCCAAATACAACTGAAACAGGTAAAAGCGGAGGTTATACAACTGCGACTGGAACAGGCACATATAAGCCAACAGTTTTTAATAATTCAGGTATTCCAACGTCTATTCCGATGGAATATTGGAATTACATTGGTGATAGTGGCTATGTCAAGCAGATGGCTATCACCACAAAAACAGATGTGAAACAATCCTTGTATCAATCAAATGAAGATATTGATATTACGGTGACAGGTGTCACTACTGGTAGTAAAGATATAACTTACGATGGGGCACTAACTACGACATTGCCGAAGGGAATTAACTATAAGCCAGACACATCGATGGATGGCTATAATAGTCCCTTACCCAATCCAAGTATTATATCTAATGCAGATGGTACTACAACACTTCGATGGGAATTTGAAAAACTTAATGTAAGTACAGGGGTGGAGGTCAATTTTGTAGCCACATCAGATTTTACTCAATTGACTTTTGGAGCTAATGGCTATACGGGAAGTTTAACCGTAAAAACTGTTGGAGAGCTGTGGACATCATCTGATCCAACATTGAAGGATGAGACCAAAGAAGAAATCCGTTCTTCAACAGACACTTTTATTGAAATGCTTATCCAACAAATTATTCTGAGTAAGACGGCTGATAAACCAGCTATCGAAGTTGGAGAAAAAGACCCATTAGGAGTGGATAACTCGATTACGTATACTATCAAGATGGTGAATGAAAGTGCCTCACCTATTCCAAATTCCAAGCTATTGGAAGTATTACCATATAATGGTGATTCCCGTGGTACAAAATTGAATGGTAGCTATACGGTAACGGATGTTGCGGTGAATGATTCGACAGCGAAGCTAACCTATACAACAGGAGCTGTAGATGAAAAGGCTGATCCAAACAGTCTTTCTGGCTGGACAGCATATACACCTGGGACGACTCCAGTTTCAGCGATCGCAAATGCGAAAGCTTTTCTTGTGTCACATGAGTCACTACCAGTAGGGAAAAGTATCGAACTAATGGTGACCATCAAACCAACGGGTCAAAAAGCAGGAAATATCTTGGTGAACAATGCTTCAATGAACTCTGATTTAAATCTTCCTGTTCATTCGCAAACCGCTATTACCCGTGTCTATAGTCGAGATTTAACAGGCGTTGCATGGTATGACGATAATCTAGATGGCCTAATTGGGGCTAAGGCAAATGGCACGGCAGAAGTGTTTACTAAGGATATTCCAGTGAAGCTGTATCGCACGAGCTTGGCGGATAAAAGCTATACGAATAAGCTGGTAGAAGAGAGCTTAACAGGTGAAAAATTTGTTGATGCGTCAGGCAAATCGTTGATTAAAACGGATGCGAATGGGAAGTACGTCTTCCCTAATTTACCAGAGGGAGAGTATGTTGCCGAGTTCGTGATTGATGACTTGATTGCCAAAAAACAGGTCTTAGTCACGAAACAATTAGTGGGCGATGATCCCACTAAAAATTCTAAAGCAGATCAAACGACTTACCGAACACCAGCTTATAAGCACCCCTTACTAACAGATCTCAACAGCGTGGCGAGTCTACCTGATAGTCAACACCATGTAACAGATGTGAATTTGGGATTAGTTAAATCTGGAACGGTTGAACTATTTAAATACGAGGCCGGTAGTGCAGTAGATAAAGATGGCGATGGGAAAATTAGTGAAGAAGAAAAAGCCTCAGGAAAACCACTTGTTGGCGCGGAATTCGACGTCTATACCAAGGACATGAAAGAAAAAGTCAACAGTGGGGTCACTAATGACAAAGGGTTAATTATTTTTGACACAGCTCTTTTCCCTGGGGAGTATGTCTTGATTGAGACGAAATCACCCGAAGGTTATGAGCTAGTCAAAGTGCCGATTCCAGTGACAGTTAAGGAAGGGAGTCAAGTTATCTATCTGTATCAGGATGATAATACGACAACAGTCTTACCGTTTACGGGAAGCGATAAGATGTTCTTGATCTTACTTATTGGTGCCGCAGGCCTCATGAGTATTGGAGCGATCGTAGTCCTTTATCATTACCGACCAAAAGCACTCGTGTCAGGCAGAAGGGGGAAATCATCATGAAGAAGCTAGGACGTTACTTTGGGTGTGCCCTTCTGTTCATCCTGTTAGGGGGAATGTTCTCTCTAACAGCAGAGGCAACGGAGGTGGAAACCTATGGCTTACATATCGTTAAATACCGACTTGAAGAAGGAATCACTCTTCATCAAGAGTTGCCTCAAGATGGGACCAAAGTTGAAGGCTTAAAAGATAATAAGGGGAATTCGATCCAGCCCTTAGAAGGAGCGACCTATCACTTGACGCGCGTTGTGTTGAGTGCAGGAAAAACCGATCAGGCCGCGATTGCCTCTTATGAACCAGCCGTAGGAGCAGAGGCATTCACTATGTCTCTTGTGACGAATCAACAAGGAAGTGCCGCTATTAACGGCTTAACCAAAGGGACCTACATTGTTGAAGAGGAAGCGAGTGAGTTGATCAAAGAACCAATGGCTCCCGTCCTTGTCCATTTACCAATGGAAACGGCTAATGGTCAGTTGACAGAAGTGTACCTCTATCCGAAATCTAGTGTGGTTACACCAGGCAAGACACCTACTCCGTCGCCTGAAGCCCCTAAAAAATTGCCACAAACAAGTGGCACGATTGGGAGTATGGCACAGTTGATTTGGATGCTAGGGATGATTGGCGTGACAGGCCTAATGGGCTTTATACTGTCTAAACGCAAGCGCGGATAAGCAAAAGTGGGGGAATTCGACAGTACGTGAATTTCCCCGTTTTGTATGGCGTAAACAAGACAGGTTTATAAGAAATAAGAGGACGAAAAGATGACAAAAAAAACAAAGCGAACCACTCATTCTCAATCAAATTCACGGAAACGACGGAGACGAAAAAAGGAAGTCCCTCGTAAAAAAGGGTCGTTGTTACGCGTGTTTGCCTTTTTAATGATTTTTGGAGGCATTGCGGTCTTATTGTACCCAATTATTGGCAATTATTTGGCAAATCGAGAACGAAGTGAGGCGGTCAGTCATTACGACGAGACGATGAAGGAGCTTTCTCAGGAGGAGATTAGCCGACAGTGGGAGATGGCAGAGGCATACAATACCTATGTATTTAACCAGCAACAAGGCCGCCCGAGTCAAGAGGTTTTGTATAAACGTTTGTTAAATGATGGAGAAGTGATGGGGACCGTCGATATTCCGGGGATTGGAATTGAGACCTTGCCCTTTTATCACGGCACCTCCTACAAAACCTTAGACAAAGGCTTAGGTCATTTTGAACGCTCCTCTATCCCTATCGGAGGGATGAATACACGCTCGGTGATCACAGGACATAGTGGTGTTAAAAACCAAGTGCTCTTTACGGATATTCGTAATCTGAAAGAGGGGGATGTTTTTTTCATTAATATCTTGGGGAAACGTCTCGCATATGAGATTTATTCCTTCGAAGAAGTCTTACCGGATGAAGTGGAAAAGGTCAAGATTGAACCAGATAAAGATATTGTCACACTCTTGACTTGTACCCCGCCAGGGATTAATACGTATCGGTTATTGGTGAATGGTCATCGTATTCCTTATGAACAAGCCGTCGCAAAGCCTGTTGAGAAACGAAATGTTTGGAGCTATCAAACAATTGTTCTAACCACCTTAGCTCTATGTGCCGTGATTGTGCTTATCTTGACCATTGTGTATCGTTGGCTCGTAAAGCGATCAAAGGTCAAGGTACCAGAGATATCGTTGCGAGCGAAGCGTAATATTAAACGTTTGATTTATGTGACAAGAGGACTCTTTGTGGTGTTATTAATCACCATGATCGCTGTGATTATAGTCGCGATTTATGGGTATTTTCAAATGAAGCAACAAACTGAATTAGGTCAGATAGACATCGGTCAAACCGAAGAATTGGCAGCCTTCAATACCGATAAAATTTTGCAAGCCAACTATGAAGAACGACAAATTGCCAGTGTTAATATCGCCAATTATGCCAAGGCTAAAACCAATGCTCAAAAAACAATCAATGATTGGGGCATAGGCAAGCTGAGTATCTCAGAAGTTGGACTAGAATTACCGATTTTAGCTGGGTTGTATAACGATAATTTATTGAATGGGGTAGCAACCTATCGTCAGGATCAAAAACTTGGGGTAAGTAATTATGTGTTAATGGCTCATAGTATTAACGATGAGGATGTTTTGTTGTATCGGACAAAATTTTTAAAGAAAGGCGATCTGATCTATGCCAGTGATTTTAACCAGCTCTACATCTATGAAGTCACACGCAACGAGGTGATTCGTGATACCGAGGTAGAGGTCATTGCGCTGACAGATGACCCGATCATTACCTTATTACGCTGTGAAGGGGATATTGGGACAGAGTATCGTCGTCTGGTACAAGGCAAGCTAAAGGAAACACAGCCATTGGCCGATGCGAATCAGGATCAATTGACCCAGCTGTCTTTCTCTAAAAAAAAGGCAGCGAAAGATGGGACACTTGTTAAGAAGAATCCGGTGTCGTATCCCCAACAGTTTGGGATGAACCTAGCGGCGACGATATTGTCTGATCCCATGCAGACGGTGGTGCCATTGGTATTGTTGTTAGTGTTGCCAGTTATTTTTTTGAGTGTGATTCATGTATAAAGAGGGGGATGATAGATGCTTATCGTTAATTTATTGGTGTTACTGTTAAGTGTGGGGACTGTTTGTTTAATCCTGTATCAAGTGATAGCGGAGAAGAAGAAACAGGTCGTTATGGCATCATTAAAAAGGAAGAAACGACGCCGAGCGCGAGCGAAGGCTCAGCAGCAGCAAGCCTTTCAGTTGCGACTGACTTTGGGGTTAGTGTCATTGAGCCTGTTGGTGACGGTAGGGATTCTCTTTAAATTGGAGAGTCAGTCTAACAAGTTGACACAGGAAGTATATGAGTTTAAAGGGCGTCAGCAACAACTTGAAGAAGCTCAAGCAAGCCTTCTGGACTTGCAGACAAGTTCAAGTGAGGAAAAGGAATAACGCAAGAAGGCTCACGGCGTGAATGGGAGTTGTGAGCTGGATGAAGCAGATGAGGCACTAATAAGAGGGAAAAATTAGGAGGTCATTCATCGTGAAACAAGCGGTCATTGGGTATACAGCGCGCCCAGATTTAGATTATCAACACTTAATTGATAAGGGAAATTGCCAAGAAGTGATAATAGTAAATGAAGAAGAAGATTATGTCGAGCAGTTTATGGACTTCTTAAAGCATCATCAGGTCTCTCGGCTGGTAGTTCATACGTTTAGAAGTATAGGGATTCAACTCAGTCAATTGTTGCCTGCTATTCAACTGATTCAGGAAGAGGAAATAATGTTTCACTTTTTAGAGAATCCATTTGATTCAGATGATCGTTATTTAGAAGTGTTGAGTGAGCTGTCAAAAAATGAAAAGCAGATTATTAGCACACGAACACGGATAGGCTTGAAGAAAGCTCAAACAAAAGGATGCGTTAGCGGTCGTCCGCCTATTAATCAGGAGACAATTGAACAGATTCATAAGCTCTATCATCAAGAAAGAAGGACGCTTCGGGATATTTCAGAGCAGTGCGGAGTGTCATTAGGGACGGTTCACAAATATGTTCATCGGCTGACGTTAGCTAGTACTGTCTCAACAAAGGGTCAGAAAGCATGAGTTATTGTTATATTTCTCGTGAAGAGTTCCATCAATTGAAGGGAGCTATTAAGCAATTGAACTGGACTTGGCAGGTATATCGACAGCATTTTCCAGACGGGTGGTATGACTTTAAGTATCAACCTGTGATACGTTCTTTTATTGAACTGGATAAGGAAAATCAGTTATTATCACAGGCAAAGTATAAACGATTTCCTAAATGTGTCCGTGTGCCTAGAGGAGCTTATCAAGAGTTAAAGGAGTTGGCTGAGATTTATGGGGAGCTGAATAATGTGTTGGCTCATCCCCCTTATGGAAAAAATGGTTATGTATCTCGTAAAAAAAAGAAAGAAGAAGGTAAATGAAACAGAAACTAGTGGTTAGTTTAGCTTTATAAGTAGCCTAGTAATTGGTCTTTATTATTATTTAAATAAACAAGCATTTAGAGAAAATAATGAATTGGAATAAACAGGCTTTGGGGACGGCCCTAGTCAGTAATCCTGTCCCCATTTTTTGTGAAGAAGCGGAGGAAAGGGCATGGCTGTATATGGTTATGTAAAAAGGTCTTATCCGTTACCGACGAATGATCAATTAAAAATTGTGTCAGATTATCATTGCGAAGCAATTTTTATTGAAGATAGGAAACAGGGGGATCAAGAAGAATTTCGACGAATGGTTAAGGAACTAGTTCCTAGTGATATTATTGTTGTTGCAAGTTTACAAGTATTTGGCAGTGAGGCTACAAAAGTAGCGAACTGTTTGGCAATTTTAAGAAATAAAAAAGTCCAGTTAATCAGTTGGAGTACTCAACTTCATTTGAACTACTATAAGAGGAGTAGGGGAGTGTTATAAGAATTTTTTAAGTAACGAATTTGTTCTACTTCGTTTTTGGAAAAATGAATAAAGGATATAGTGATAATGATTGAGCCCGTCTAAACAATGAGGGCTTTTTTGTCGTTTCTTCAAAAAAACTTATTAGGAGGGATGTTTTTACTGTAATCAAATAAAAATGAGCTTATTTGAAGTGTTATAATATGGAGAGAAACGGATTAGTTTAAAATAAAAAGATCAATGATTAGACTCAGTTGGTTGAATCAAACGACAAGACGAAAAGGAGACTATTTTGATGAATGAGCAAATACAAATAAACTTAGCAATTCCGAAGGTTGATGACTACTTAGCATTAAGAAAAAGCGGCGGCTTGTCGGCAAGAACTCATAAAGGAGCCGCTGTTGGATTAGCCAATAGCCTTTATAGTGTTTGTCTGAGAGACAAAGCAGAAAATAGACTAATCGGTATGGGAAGAATTATTGGCGATGGAGGAACTAGCTGTCAGATTGTGGATGTTGTTGTTGCTCCTGATTATCAAAAACAAGGGCTAGGAAAGCTGATCATGAGTCAATTATTAGTCTACATCAAAGAGGAAATAGATGACTTAGCATATGTGTCATTGATTGCTGATGGCAAAGCCAGCCAACTATATGAACAGTTTGGATTTGTAGAAACGAAGCCTAAAAGCTCAGGGATGTTCTATAAACGATTAAATAAGGCTAATTCTTAGTGATAAATAATCCGAAAATATGGAGGGAGATATGAGTAATATCAACGTTGTGACCTTGTGTGGTTCGATCCGATTTAAAGAACACTTTAAAGCAATTGAAGCAAAATTAACACTCGAAGGAATGAGTGTTTTAAGTCCCTGTTTTTTTGAAACCAACGAAGAAATTGAATTAACTGAGGGGCAAGTAGCATTGCTTGGAGATATTCATTTGAAAAAAATTGATTTATCTGATGAGATAATGGTGATTGACATAAACGGGTATATTGGCGATAGGACTAAAAAAGAGATCGACTATGCGGTTCAAACGAATAAACCTGTTACTTTTTATTCGCAAGAAGTAAAGATTAATAGTCAGGAGTTGAACATAAAATGACAATAGAGGAAATAAAAAAGCAGTTAGGCCGAGAGGCGACAATGTTTATAGTTGGTGGTTTTAGGCCATCATTTGATAGATCTGAGAGTTGGCTTGGTAAAGTGGATTTATTTAATAATGATGAGGGGATACCTAATGACGAAGAAGGCTTGCCGATGATCCCATTGCTTCAGTTGAATTTAGAAAAACTTCCGTTTGTTCCCTCTTCTTTGAAGAAAACTAAGCTACTTACTGTTTTTATTTCACAAAACTTGCCATGTGACCTATTGCCAAATGGTTCTCATTGGCTAGTACGAGAATATCAAGCTACTAGTGAGCTTCAAAAGCGGGAATTTTCGAATGATTCTCTAAAACTCAAGCCATTTCCTTTAAAAGAAACCCTTATTTCTGAAGACTTTCCTGTTTGGGATGATTCATATAGCTTTGAAAATAATGTTGAGGAGGCTATTTTACGTTTAGAAAATGAGGGAGTTATAGAGAACTATTATGATACTTTTGATATTCAATATGAACATAAATTAGGCGGGTATCCGACTTATTGTCAATCAGGTATTTCATTTGGCGAAGGTTTCGAATTCGTTATGCAAATTATGTCTGATTCAAAAGTAGGTTATTCGATAGGGGATTCTGGCATTCTATTTTTGGCAAAAAATAAGGAAACAGGCGAATGGTTACTGTATTGGGATTGTTATTAACTGTTGAAAAGGATAAACTGATGGAAATTAAGCGTAGTGGTTACAATGATAGAAATGGATGTTCACTTAATGATGGTGATGAAGTGTTAATTGAATTTTTTGAGCGAGGTTATTGGGCAGATTACAATACAGCTTTTTATGACTAATAAACAGTTTAGATTTACTAAAAAAGTAATCATTAGAAGGGGGAACGTTAATGCAATCTGCTATGAATAAGACGATTCTTAAATTACTACTGATTCTATCTATAGTTGCTCTTAGTGCATGCACGGCAGATGTCGACAAAATTATTGATCAACGGAAAGAAGTTGAATCCGATAGTTCTAGCACACAGCAATTTGATAAAAAGAAAGACATAGATGAGGTGAAGGAGAAGATGGTTCTATTAGTGTCACCTTCAGTATATGCTCAACATTTTCTTAACACCACTGTTTTTACTTTGTCTAAAACGTCAACAATTGATGAGTTAAATGCGATTAAGGGTGACTTGAACAATAGCTTTTATTCGGAATGGGAGAGTCTAATTGATGAAAAAAAGCAAGCGATCGTTTTTCTTCAAAAATATGTGGGGGATCAAAAATTAAGTAGGGTTTTATTTGAACAAACGGATACTGTAGAAGAGCAGAGTAAAGAAATAGTTAATCAGCTGGCAGGTATACATGATCAAGAACAATTAACGAATTTTGTCGAAAATTTGGAAGATATTTACAATTCATATGACATGGTAATGACTATTTTAACGACTGAACTGTGCTATTTGCCAGATGATTTAGGGTATACAGAGTTAGAAGGGAAAAGAATTGCTGTGCAAATCTATTCCATTGCGTTACATAGATACAGCGATCAGAGTATAGCAGAAAAATTTGATAAGGAAAACATGGTGAAGTAGCTCTCAATAGTTGCAAGAGCATTAAAATAAGTCTGGCTCATCAAAAATGATAAAATAAATTATTAACTAGAAGAGCAAGCTAAGTCTTCTCAAATAAAAATTGACATAAGGACAGATGAAAGGATGATCACCGTGATTCAAAAAGCAGAGATACTAAGCCAAATAACTAATCCTTCGACAAAATTAGGCGATTTGCGAAGGATAGCTAAAGAAATTAAAAAGGATCATGCATTAGCAATGGAACTTTGGGCGACAGAGCAGTATTTAGCGCGCCAATTAGCAATCCTTATTATGGATAAAAATAAGCTTACTCAGGAACTGATTGATGAATTGGATGCAGATATTCAACGACATAATTTAACGGAAAGAAACCAGTTAATTGATTGGTTAATGGCAAATCAGTTAGCCAAAAGTAAAAAAACAATTTCACTTATGGAGTCTTGGTCCACGAGTTCATCACCGCTTCAAAAACGTGTTTTCTGGTATTATCAAGGTCGATTGCGGTGGATGGGGAAAACGCCACCTGCCAATACGGAAGAATTGCTGTCGTTGATCGAAGCGCAACTTGAAACGGAAGTTCCAGAAGTGCAGTGGGCGATGAACTTTACAGCTGCCCAAATTGGCATTTTTCAAAAAGAGTATCGTTTGAGATGTATTCAATTAGGTGAAGAGGTAGGACTGTACAAAGATGAAAAAGTGGCAAAAAATTGTACGCCTAATTATTTACCCTTATATATCGCCATGCAGGTTGAAAAATTAAATACGTAGCTGGCACCGAACATTGTTTGAGTTAGCGGGTCAATTTTTAACAGCTGCTAAAAAACGTAGGGAGCGAGTAAAAAAAGGAGAGTTATTAGGAATATTTGATTGAAAGAACTAAAAGCTAAAGCCCCCTTGCTGTCAAGACATGACAGTAAGGGGGCTTTAGTGATTTCGACACCTATCAATTTTTTTAATGAACGACTGACTGTGATTATTACGTGATAATTATCGGCTCAATCCAATGGCCATTCAGTAGTATTTTTCTTTTTTGTGGCAATCTAGCAATCAATTCCGCTGATGAACTTGTTTCGGTAAACAGGATATTAGCGGCACTCCCAATTTTTAACCATGGGGTTTGATTGTCTTGGTATATCTTTTGCCCGCCTGTTACTAAATCAATGGTGTCACTAATTTGTGTTTCAGTGATTTTTCCTGTGAGTTGACAAAAATTAGTTGCTTTTTCTAGAAGGTCACTTGACACATAAGAACTCCAAGAGTCAAAAAAGCCATCACAGCCTAGGTAAACCTCACCACCTGCTTGCCTAATTTTATCAATAGGTGGCAGTGCTTTTTGTTGCCCATAAGGAATAGTTGACATGATCGCCATTTTATTCGCTACAATTCGGGTGATTAATTCATCTTGTTCCCCGTCACTAATATCGCCTAAAGAGAATCCGTGACTGATGGCTGTTCGATTTTGGTAATGATTGTCTTCCACCATATCTAACCATGTTGAATAAGTATAGGCTCCTAGATGTCCCCGATCATGTAGGTGAATATCCACATCCGCATCAAAATCTGTGGCAAGATTCATTATTTCATACAGTGAATGTTCTACCGCGTTGTCAATACCACCAGGATCTAGGCCTCCGACCATCGTTGCGCCATGTCTCATCGCCGCTTTCATTAGATCAGTCATGCCGTCGACTAATAGCCCGTGTTGGGGAAAGGCAACGACTTCAAACGTCAGTAGATGTTTATAGGCGTCAATAGCCTCGAGCACTCCTTCTAGGTTTTTCAAGCCAATGTAAGGGTCAATATTAACATGGGTTCGGATATGATTGACTCCTCGACGCATCATCGAGTCGATCATCTTACTTGCTCGTTCTTGCGTGGATGCGGCAAGTAGGGGGAGTTCATTTGCTTCAGCGGCTAATCGCTCTTTTAAATTCCCAACAGGTAGGCTAGCTCGCCATCCAAGGGTCATATATGTTTTATCCAAGTGATTATGCATATCTTTCAATGTGGGAGTGGCAAGTAAGCCATTCATCTCATAGATATCGCCATCAAAGTCTTTTGAACTCAGTTGAGTCATTGGTGTCAGTGCTTCGATTTTATTATCAGCAATCACAATTGAAAAGAGTTCTTTGACAGGTTGCATTAAGCCATAGCTATCTTCTTTGTGGATTAGCTCAAAATAGACATTATCTAATCTCATTTTTGCCATTACTCACCCACCTCAATTCTTTCAGTCGCTTCATGTACTAATTTCCCTTTTAAAATAGTTAGTGTAACCTCTCGTTTTCTTGCAATCCCATGAGCAGAAGTCTCAGCATCCACTAAAATTAGATCAGCAGCATCCCCTACTTGGGGCCAAACCTGTTCTCCCTCATCGTTTAAAGGCGTGACATTGTTGGTTGCATAACGCCATATTCGACTCAACTGATATTCGTCGCTCAATCGGAAGCGCTCAGCAAGTGTATTCATTTTTTCAATTGTGTTGCCTGAACCAAAAGGAGACCAGTGATCAATCAAGCTATCATGACCAAGAGAAACAGCAATTCCGCCGTGGGTCAACTCTAAAACAGGCATGGTGTTACGAGTGAGAGAGATGGGAATGGTTGTAGCTAAATCAATTTGGGCTGACTTAAAACCTGCGATGATTGCTTGCAGTGATTCGCCTTCTAGATCACCTAAAGCCATCGCATGACTTAGTGTGATGTGCCCTTCTTTCTGGGCTTGTCGCGTATAGTCAATGACTTTATTAAATTCATATTCTCCCAAGGTATCTCTATTATGTAAATGAATATCGATCCCTTTATCATGTTTAACCGCTAAATCAAAAAGTTGAGTTAGGGACTTATCCACATGCTTATCAACGGTAGAGGGGTCGACTCCACCGACATGGGTCGCTCCCAATGACATTGCCTGATCCATTAAGGGTAAAACAGCTGATCGTAATAATCCGTGCTGCGGAAAAGCAACAATCTCATAAGAAATCTGATCGGCATAAGAGGCTAACACCTTTTTTGTCAATTCGATGTGTTTAGTTCCTATATAAGGATCAACGTTACAATGACTTCTAATATGTCGATGGCCATTTTTGATATAGTGCTTAACCACTGCATGAGCTCGGTCTTCTGCCGTTTCTAACTGTCTCGGAAGTAAGCGGCTTTCTTCTTCAAAACGAGTAAAAATCCCATTGGTTATTGGACGAGGCGCTTGCCATTTGCCGCCAAAATAAGTTTTATCAATATGAATATGCATCTCTCTCATTGCGGGCATCACTAACTGATTTTTCCCATCAACGACGGTCATTTCTGGTGTTTCGACAATTTTTTTTGAAATTTGTGTCAGTTTTCCTCCGGTAATTAATACATCGAATTGTTCCGTTGAGGTACTAACGACCTGTTGGTTTACCTTATTAAAACCTGTTTCCAATCGTATATTCTTTAATAATAACAACGTTACGGACGCTCCTTCCTATTCTACATAAGCCCATTTTAATGAGTAAGTTGAGCCAAATGGATGCCAATACATCTCTTTAATTGATTGATTAGCCAAAATGGCCAATGATCGATTATAAATAGGCGCAATAACACTGTCGACATTAATCAATTCATTCTCAGCTTGGATAAAGTTTTCAAATCGTTTTTCCACATTTCCAGCATCTTTTGTTCGAGAGTCGGTTACTAATTGATCGTACTTCTTATTACTATAAGTAATCCCACCATTGGAATTGTTTGTGACAAAAATTCTCATAACCGTTAAAGGATCACGATAATCAGTCCCCCAACCAGAGAGTTCAATGTCATAATCCTTTTTCTGGTCCCGCTCAACTCTCACGGTAAATGGGACCTGAACAATTGTAATTTTCACACCAGGTAGATTGCTTTCAATCTGATTGGAGAAAAATTCTGCTGACATCTTTGCGACCTCAGTATCATCTGTTAAGAATTCTAAATTAATGTTATCACCGAGTTCTTTTTTGGCTAATTCGAGAGAGGCTTTAGCTGCCTCAGGATCGTATGTTAGATAGTCATTTTCTTTGCTCGCAACCTTAGTAAAGTCATCGCCACTAATTGGATCTTTTGTTTGCCCTTTAGGAATCAGATGATCTGTTGCAGTAGAACCATCTCCTAGAATATTTGTCACAAATGCTTCCTTATCGAAACTTTGGGCAATGGCTTTTCTTAAATTTTGATTATCAAGAGGTGTTTTTTTACCATTACGCTCACTATTTAGCTTTAAGAAAAATGTTACATATTGTTCAATTGGTAAAAATGACTTATTATCTTTATAATTTTTTGCAAATTCTGATGATAGCTTATTGACGACATCAACTTCGCCCCCCTCAAACAAATTAACAGCTGTAGAAGGTGTTTTGATCACTTGAACGTTAGCTGATTCCAGCTTCACGGCCTTTTTATCCCAGTAGTTTTCATTAGGAGTGTACGTCCATTTATCAGAAGAGACATCCCAATCGGTTAATACAAAAGGCCCATTGTATAAGCTGTTTTCTGATGTCGTGGCGTAGTCTTTTCCTTGTTCGGTGATAAAAGCTTCCTTTTTAGGATAGAAAATCGCAAAAGTTAGCAAGCTTTTCAAATAAGGAACTGGTCGTTCTAATTGAATTTCTAATGTGGTATCATCAATCGCAGTCACTCCCAGTGTTTTTGGATCTGCGCCATCTTCATAGATTTCCTTGGCGTTTTTAATCACACCAATCATCACATCCGCGTTAGGCGAGCCAATAGCCGGTGTGACAATTTGTTGCCAACCATAGACAAAATCTTGTGCCGTTACTGGAGAACCATCGGACCATTTACTGTCTTCTCTTAATTTAAAGGTGTAGGTTGTTTGATCGTCTGAAATTTCAGGCTCTTCCTTTGCCACACCTAAGACAAACTCATCGTCTTTCCCTAAGATGTAGAGGCCTTCGTATACCTGATTCATGGCTAATGTTGAGGTGGTATCGGCTGCTAAGGCAGGGTCCATTGTTGAAATTTGCGCTTCAGATGTGATGTTAATAACTTGAGCCACATCTTTGGTACTATCTGTTTCTTTTTTCTCCCCTTGACCACAAGCACTTAAAACCATTAGCGATAGTAAAGACATTATTGTCCATTTCCCTATAGTTGCTTTCATTATTTTTCCCCCTAAAAGTCAACACATGCCTTTCGTCTCATTATTTGCTATAATAATTAACAAAGCATTAGACTTCTCATTTTTTTTTAATTTAAACTAACTTATCATACATTAGCGATGAGCTCTAATACTAATAGTTGATGATAAGTATTGATTCTTTTTATGATAAGGAGGAAACGTGATGGATATTAAACAATTAACTTATTTTATCGAAATAGCCGAATCAAATACAATCACAGAAGCGGCCAAAAAACTATACTTAGCTCAACCAGCATTGAGCCAATCGTTAAAATCATTAGAAGAAATGGTTGGTGCACCATTAGTTAATAGAAATCGACGTCAGCACTCCTTAACACCTTCTGGGGAAATTCTTTATAAAGAAGCCAAAAAAATAATTGCGACAATTGAAGAGACAAAAAAGAAAATAAGTTTATCGGGTAAAGAGACTCTGGAAGTAATCAACGTTGGCGTCGATACAGTATCATCTCATTTGCTCTTACCAGCTATTCGCAAAATGAAAACGGCGTCGCCTAATACGAGTATAAATATCCATCAAAATGAATCGACAGTTTTGACGCAAATGGTACTGAAAAATGAGCTTGATTTTGCTCTTGTCGGCTTGCCGATTAATACCACACACTTGGAATCCATTGTTTTGGAAAAAAAGCCGCTTTACTTTATTTGCTCCAAGTCAGACAAAAAAAGAACCTCTATTGGCAGCTTACCAAGAACGATTATTAAGCCTTTAATTTTGCCAAACACCCAAGAAATCGGTACTTATCAAACGGTGATGGAGCATGTCAAAACACATTCGCAAACGATTCAAACCGTTTCTGGTTGCTCAGACATTGATTTACTCTTAACAATGGTGGAGGAAGATATGGGCTGTAGTATTGTTCCTGAATCAGTTCTCTCAAAAACAAATTATGATATTGATGTTTTATCAATCAATGAGCCAAATTTAACGTCAACATCTGGTTTGATTTATTCTAAAGAATTAAGATTAACGGCTACTTTTTCTCAGTTTATCGAGGTGTTAGTCGAGAGTTAGGAAGGGGAGCAGATAAGTTGAAAGCTAACCGGTTGTTTTTTAGCTTGATAGTAGTGGGAGGTTGCCTCTTTTTTTATGGTTGCAGCATAAATAGTAAGGAAGATAAAACCGAGCAAGCAGAGTCATCTAGCACTCAAATGAAGGTTAAAAAGTCAGAGAAAGATCTTCTTTCCTTATTTAAGGAACGTGGATTAATTAAGCAAGCTGATTCTGTGGCGTTACCAGAAGCTTACGGAGAAATATATGGAAAGCCATTATTAATACAACATTTTGAGATTGAGAAGGAAACAACCCTGGACGACATATATGGCGAACCGCCAAATGAAATGAGATCGGGCTTTCTCCTTTTTTATAAGACTGTCGAAGACATGCAGGAAGCGATGGGTGCAGTCCAACCAATTGAATTTTTTGATTTAATGGTAGGCCTCATGTCTTTCCCATTTCGCGGGATAAAGCTTTTGTACAGGTGAATAAAAATGTATCACAGTCAAAAATGGTCGAGTTTGAAACAATTGTGACAACGTATAATGGAGAAAATTAGCACTAATAGTTTGGCACTGATTATATCAGAAAGAAGTTCTTTAATATAACGCTAAAAAGAGACCGAACGCCCAAAATAGGGAGTCGGTCTCTTTTTATTTGTGTGAACATCTAGTCAGACTCAAATATCTATGAGTTATTATTTTTAATTTCCATCGAATGTAAAGATATATAGCATTATAACTACCAATTTATTCATGAGCTCTACAAATGATCAGCCACTTCCCTTGTTTTGATTGATTAAAAATGTATTTTATCTCTTTAAGAACTCTTCTCATAGCGCTCCTTTTTCAACCAAAGTCTTTATTTTCAGAGGGAGAGACAAAAGTCTCTTAAATCAGAAAAATATTTTGGTGACAATCAGAACGACTGATAATCGCCAAGATGTTTTGTGTGTATCCCGAAACGTAAAAAAAGAAGCATAAAAAAATGCTTGTATTCAGCTCATAATCTATTTTAGTACTATGATTCAGGAGGGTGAGACCTATGTCTTACTCTTCTTTCATTTATCATGAAAGAAGCAATTTCTATGATTTTGTAACAAACTGATTAGTTTTTGCAACAAAACGAGGATTGATATGAATGGCTATTTTAGGATGATATAGTTAATTCACAGGCAAGCAAGATAACTTATTTGCTTCACTTGAAAAAATAACAGAACTTATTGGAGGAATTTATTATGAACAATCACATCACATCGGCTTTTGGCAAAACACTTGTAGGCACATTTTTTTGGATCTTAGGGCTAGTCGTATTGTTTTCTCGACCATCACATGTAACTTTAACGCTGTTAGCTAGTATTTTAGTGGTAGCATTGATTTCAGCAACGGTCTTCGGTGTTTTATATAAGAAGCTTTGGGACACTCATTCTTTATCTTATGTGACTAAAATTGGCTTGTCTGCGATGATGAACTTAACAGCTGGTGTTGCGGCTATTTGGTTACTCTTTCCGACATTACTTACCGCTATCTTGCCTTGGGTACCCGTAATGTTGATGATAAACATTGGGTTGCATTCATTTGCAGCGAACTATTATGTGAACAATTAAGTCAATAAACAGACTCAGTTAGTGGGGAAGACATTCTTTAGAATGTTTTTTCTGCTATTTTTTTTATTAATGGAAGTAATTCAGATAAAAGTGCTGTTTGTTAACTCGTTGATAGTTGCTATAATAGACTAAATGGAGGAAGTAGAAAATGAAAATAAGAGAGAGGTACACGTGTCCTTTAGAGATTACGCATGACATCATTAAAGGGAAATGGAAGCCGATCATTTTATGGCAATTAAGTAAAGATGAAGGGTGCTCATTATCTGATTTAAAGCGTCATATAAATGGTATTAGTGAGAAAATGCTTTTGGAGCAATTAAATGAGTTACTCGAGTATGACATTATAGGGAAGAAAAGTTTTTCTGGCTACCCTTTAAAGGTCTCGTACTATTTAAAGGAACATGGCAAAAAGCTATTTGAAGCGCTAACGATTATGCAAGAAGTCGGCAGCGATATTCTATCATCACCGGCACACCCACAAAAAAGTAAGTAATGTCTCTAATGATTTAACTATGCTACTCTATAGGTAATTGGAGGAGATAGTATGAAGAACGAAAAAATAGTGAAACAGCTAATACTCTCGAGAGCGAACTGTTTTTTAGGATCAATTAATAAAGACAATTATCCTGTCATAAGAGCGATGTTAAGACCGATTAAAATTGATAATGACGTCCTGTACATGCACACTAATACTTCATCAACAAAGGTGCAACAGTTTTTAGCTAACCCTAAAGCCTGCCTATATTTTTGTGATGAGGAGAATTTTCAAGGTGTAACACTTATTGGAGAGATGGAGGTCTTGCTCGAGGAGGAAGAGAAACTGGTATTTTGGAAAGAAGAGTACAGAATGTACTATGCTAATGGTGAGGGCCTGTCTGATTTTACGGTTTTAAAATTTAATAGGATCAGCGGTAACTATTATCACGATTTTATAGTTGAGGATAGTTGAGTAGGGGTGAAAGCAAGTAAGGAAGCATATTCTAACTTGCTTTTTTGTTTATTTTACGATTATTAAAAAAAGTGTTGACACTATTTATTTATACGTGTATTATTATAAATGACCAAACGAACTAAATGAGTCAAAAATAAATGAAAATGGAAATGAGATGAATATGGCATTTGTTGAGAGAGAAAGAATAGTAAGAAAGTATATCTTAATTTGTTTATTTTACGATCAATAAAAAAAGTGTTGACAATAGTTATTTATTTATTTATTATTAAAATGACCAAACGGACAAATTGAGTCAAAAATAAAACGAAGTAGGAGCGTGGCAAATATGGCATTTTCTGAAACAGAGAGAAAGAATATTAAGGAACGGTTGCTATTGAATTGTGAAGAGAGTTGGGCGCTAGTTGGCTATAAGAAAACAAATGTAGATGAGTTATGTAAGAAAGCAGGAATTTCAAAAGGATCTTTTTATTTATTTTATCAATCAAAAGAGGAATTGTTTTGTGATGTCATGATTCAAGCACAGAAACGCCTAGTGAGATTGACGGAAGAGACTTTGGGAAGTAACCCAACAAAAAAAGACTTAACAAAGGCCTTACAATTGGTCTACCGAGAATATGTCAAGATTCCATTTTTAACGGAGACAGAGAGTCCTGATTTTATCGCATTTATTAACAGGCTATCTCCTGATAATCTCCAAGAATTGGAAAATCACGGAAACTATGACATACAAGAAATTATTAAACAATCGGGCTTAATTTATCGAATTGAAGAAGAAAAGGGGTTAGCTTCATTAGCACTTCTTTTGACATCGCTACGTGATACTCGCTCTTTACCGTGGGAATATTTAGACGTTTTTGATTTTATTTTAGAAACAGTAAATGACACTATATTTGAATAGAGGATGGATTTAATATGACTTATACGATACAAACAACAAACTTAACGAAAGAATTTGCTGGTAAGCCGATTCTTAACAACATTAATTTGGCAGTTGAAACAGGGAAAATATATGGATTGCTAGGGGCAAATGGCGCAGGTAAGACGACGTTGATGAAAATCATGCTAGGCTTATTGAAGCCAACATCTGGTGAAATGGCTATCTTAAACAGCAGTGTTAATGATGAAAAGAAAGACTATTTAGCTAAGATTGGCAGCTTAATTGAAACACCTGTCTTTTACCAAAATTTGACAGTCGAAGAAAATCTTACCATTCATTGTGAGTACTTGGATACTCGTTATGTAAAAGAAATTCCTGAAGTGTTGGAGCTAGTTGGCTTAGCTGGTATTGAAAAGAAATACATCAAGGAGCTTTCTTTGGGTATGAAGCAACGCTTGGCAATCGGACGCGCCTTATTGTGTCAACCAGAGCTACTGATTTTGGATGAGCCAATTAATGGGATTGACCCTGAAGGGATTGTTGATATTCGTCGTATTTTAGTCGATATTAATCAGAAACGAAAAGTAACCATTATTATTAGTAGTCATATTATCAATGAGATTGAAAAAATTGCTGATACCGTGGGGATTATCGAAGGTGGCAATCTGCTGGAAGAAATTCCTAAGGCGAGATTTCAAGAAGAAGGCTTTAATTTAGAAGAGCATTTTATTAGTATTTTACATACATCAAAAAAAGGGTATAACTAGGAGAGAATAGACGATGACAATGAAAAAGTTAGTAGCGATAGAATTAAAGAAAATGGCGTTAAATAAATATGTAAAGCATGCAATCATTGCCAATATTGCGATTGCTTGTTTGGTATTCATGACCACTGTGTTAACTTCTATGGGTGGTGAGGGTGTTCCTCAGATGGCTGTTACGACAGTGATAGATACTTTGGTGAAATCAACGTTTATCGTGTGGGAGTCTGTTTTAATTGCGAATTTTATTATTGAAGAGTTTAGAAGCAAGACAATTCTTCTCTTATTTTCTTATCCTTTAGATCGAAAAAAAGCGATTATTAGTAAGCTTCTTATCATTTTTAGTGTGATTTTTATTTCGATGTTTGCTTCGCAGCTTATTCAAAATGTGTTATTCTTCACCTTAAATCAATTTTTACCAATGATAAATTACAGTGTGACAGCCTCAGAAATTGCCGTAATGCTTTTAACCACAATGACGTCGATTTTATTAGGAATGTTGCCACTTTATGTGGGAATGGTTAATAAATCAACCGTGACAACGGTTGTTAGCTCGATTTTAATTGTTAGCTTAACAGTTAGCTCTGGTGGTCAAGATGGCTCTGGTTTGATTACTGTCTTGCCTGTATCAGTGACAATGGCTGCGGTTGGTGTTGGCTTGGCGTATATGGCTATCAAAAAAATGTTATCGGAAGATATTATACTTTAAACTTATTATACGAGGAGGAATTAATAATGACTGAATTTTTTAATGATTTACAAGTAAACACAGGGGTGGCTTTTTATGGCTCGATCGCGAGTATCGTATTGGGCGTTGTTTTGTTAGGTGTCGGTTTCTATCTTAAGAAAAAGAAAAAAGATTGGTGGATTATAGTGGTGTTATTAGGTGCGGCATCGGTTTGTATTAACGCGCTGCAATTGATGTAGATAGTGTTGTTCTAAGTGTAAACAGGCTCGATTCTAGTGAAGGTAACTGGAATTGGGCTTGTTTTTTAGTTTGAGGCTTATTATACGAAGTATGGAGTGGAGGGTCAGACGTTAAGATTAAATGGAATAGATTACCTCTTATTAGCCAATTAACAGAGCTATTTATTAAGTTTTATAAAGTTACTTATTCCTGAATTTCAATTTTCCCAATGGTCTTTACATCACGAGTGCCTTTGTCTGTATAGTCTAATAAGTAGACTTGTTTTGTATTAACTTTCCTGTTTTTTGTAAAGCTTAGTTGTTGATTGGAAGAAAGTATGGTCGTTGTTTATCTGTAGAAGTAATGGGACAAACTATGATTAAATTTGATGATTGGTTGTATTCGTCACGACTCATGCTGGTCGTCTTTTTTGAATGTCACTCCCCTTAGGCGTAATGTTTATTGATAGGTTATCTTCTTCATCTTTATAGTAGTAAAATTCTTGTCCTCACTGTTTCCATAGTGCACTGCTCCCCTTTTCTTACATTTTAGCATGTAATTACAAATGGTTAAAAAGTTATAAGTAGGAACTAAAGAAGAGCAAAAAATAACCATCACTTTGTGAGTGATAATCCATCCCTTAATCCCAACCTTTCAATTGTGTAAGTTTAATGTTAGCTGATTGAATTTCCTGAAAGTATCTTTCTGTTTATAATTTATTTTATAGATAAAGTAGGAGGAAATAAAAATGGTGAAAAGTAAAAAATTCAAATTAATCGTTGGCGGTATTTTAATAGGTGTATGTGTCGGAAGCTATTTTTTCTTTTTTTCCTCGTCTAAACAAGATGAACCAAGCTATAATGCTTTTACATTGAATCAATTGGATGCACTGGTTTTAAAGGGAGAAGTTAAAGCGACTCAGAGCCAAGATATATTTTATGATCAAACTCTAGGGACTCTTGCAGATATTCCTGTGAAGCATGAACAAGAGGTCAAGAAGGATGACGTGTTGCTTAATTATCAAAATGGGGAAGCTCAAACAAGGGCTGATCAGCAGCAACGGGCGGTTAATAAAAGTAGTCTTTCAGCTCAACAAGCCGAACAAAATTTAGGTAGGGCACAAGTACGTTCTAATGAGGCTCAGGCTAGTTTAGATCAAACGAGAGCGGAGTTCAATCGTGAAACAGACCCAGAGAAAAAGGAAGAATTGCGTGGGAAGATCGAGCAACAAAAAACAGAGGTAACAGCGGTTGATAATGAGGTGATTCAGGCTCAGCAAGCTCTTGACTTGGCGAATACAGACGTCAATGATGAAGTAGCTTCGTTAGAAACGGAGCAAGGAAAAACGACTTCGAACGTTAAAGCCACTCTTGATGGTGTGGCGATGGTGAACGAAGCGGGCAAAAAATCGTTAGAAGTTCCGTTGGTTCAGGTGTTAAGTAAGACGAAACAAGTCAAAGGGGCTGTGACTGAATATGACTTAAGCAAGTTGAAGGTTGGACAAGAGGTCAGCGTAACATCCATTAGCTCAAGCGAAACGGCTAAAGGGAAGATTAGCGCGATTAATCAATTGCCAACGACTAAAAATGGAAGTGAGTCAGAAATTCCTACTTATGAATTTATTGTAGAGGGTGAATTCAAGTGGGCATATGGTTCTTCTGTGCAGGTCTCACTACAACAACCAGATTTAATCTTACCTGAAAATTCAATCGTAACGAAAAAGGATAAGAGTGTGATTTACGTCTATAAAAATGGACGTGCTGAACAAACAGAAGTCAAGGTGAGCGAGGCTCAAGGCGGTAAGAAAGTGGAATCTGGTGTATCAGAAGGCGCTAAAATTATTAGTAACCCCGATGAAGCTTTGACGGATAAAGTAGAAGTGCAGGTGGTTGAAAATGATTAAATTAGAGCAAATCAATAAATACTATAGCTTGGAAGAGGAGCAGCTACATGTATTGAAAAATATTAATTTTGAAATCAAGGAGAAAGAGTTTGTTGCGGTTATGGGCCCCTCTGGTTCAGGGAAATCAACATTGATTAATCTAATCGGATTTATTGATAAGAAATTTGAAGGGACGTATTTATTTGAAGAAAAGGAAATCACAGATTTCTCGGATAAAGAGTTGTCTGCTATCAGAAATAAATCAGTGGGCTTTGTTTTTCAAAATTTTAGCTTGATCGAGAATAACACGGTGTTTGAAAATATTGAACTGCCCTTATTGTATAATGGATCAGCTTATACGAATACGAAAGAGCGAGTTCAGGAAGTTTTAGCAAAGGTTGGCTTAGCTGATAAAGGAAGTAAATACCCTAAACAGTTATCTGGTGGGCAGCAGCAACGTGTCGCCATTGCGCGGGCAATTGTGAATTCACCGAGATTTATTATAGCAGATGAGCCAACAGGTGCCCTAGATTCTAAAACATCAGAGGATATTATGCAGTTGTTTCAAGATTTAAATAGGGATGAAGGGGTAACGATTATTTTAGTGACTCATAATCCAGAGATGGTCTCGTATTGTGACCGGCTGATTCGCGTAAAAGATGGTGAAATCGTTGAAGAGGAGCTGATTCAATGAAAAATACCGTTATTTGGAAAACAGCCTTAAAATCCATTCTTAAAAATAAAAAACGCAGTTTCTTAACAATGTTTGGGATTATTATTGGGATTGCCTCAGTGATAACGATTGTCTCGATTGGGAATGGCTTCAAACGGGACATGATTGATAAAATGTCGATGACCAATACGAATAAAAATGTTAGAAATATTACCTTCAATTATTACGATATCTCAAATGCGTTTGATGAAAATGAAGTGTTTAATAAAGGAGATCTAGATTTAATTAAACACGTTGAAGGGGTACAGAAGGTTGACTTCTTTAAACCAAAACAAAAACTAACGGAGCGTCAGGTTGAGCTGTTTATTCGCGGAAAGAAAATGACAAAAAAGGTTGAAAGAGTCGAACAAACATCTGCTGATTTATTGGTGGGTCGTCAAATTGAACCTAAAGACAGTGATACTTTGAATAAAGTGGTTGTTATTGACGAGGTTTTAGCGCAGAAATTGTATGGTAAGGCAGATGCTGCTTTAGGAAAAGGCTTTGAGGTGACAAATGAAGTCTTTACAATTGTAGGTGTTACTGCGAGCCAAAGTGGCACGTTGTCTATGGATAATCAAGAGCCCTTAGCTTATTTTCCAATAAAAAGCTATGACCATTATTTTAGTAAACCAGAGACACAATCCATTTTAAATCTGGAAGTTCAAGCTGGTCAAGACCAAGAAAAGGTAACAGCTGAGGTTTTAAAGCAGCTTAATTTTAATGGGAGTTTAAGGAATATTGGTGAATACGAGCCGTATAATCCAGCCTCAAGTATAGATGAGATGGGGAGTATTTTAGATAATTTAACTCTCTTTATTTCAGCAGTAGCAGGAATCTCATTGTTTATAGCTGGAGTTGGGGTGATGAACATGATGTATATCTCGGTATCTGAACGAACTAAAGAAATTGGAATCCGTCGTGCTTTAGGAGCAACGGAAAAAGATATTAGAAAACAATTTCTAACAGAAGGATTGACGCTGACCTTACTAGGTGGATTGATTGGCTATTTATTAGGTATGATACTAGGATTACTTTCATCGATGTTTTTACCTTTCTCTGTTCGTCCGGATTTATTTACAATCGGCTTGGCAGTAGGGATTTCCATCTTGATAGGAGTTGTCTTTAGCTATATGCCTGCATCAGCAGCGTCTAAAAAAGATTTAATTGATATTATGAAATAAAATGATCAGAAAAGACCGAAACAGATACTAATTGTTTCGGTCTTTTCTTTTGAATCGTGATAAAAAGTAAGACTATCCTCTTGCCGGAAAAAACATCACCTTACCAAAATGTTCTTCTCGATTATGTGTGATTCGATCAAACATAGCGGGGCCTTCTTTTAGGGTTAGTCGATGACTAATCATTGATTTGACTTCTAAAGCGCCAGAGGCTAGTGCTTCTACTGTGGCTTCCCATTCCTTTCCGGGAAAAGGAGCAGAGATAGCATTCCAAGATCCTAAAACGGTTAATTCATTTCTGACTATTTTTTCAAAATAAAAACGTTCGATGTTTATGTCTGCATAAGGGATGCCTAAAAAGACGATGGCACCTCCTTTTCTGGCATAGCTATAGACTTGGGCAGAGGTGATTGGAGAGCCTGCTGATTCAACGACACAATCAGCGCCAAGCCCTTTAGTGAGGCTATGGATTTCTCGAATGGGTTCCATCATAGCAGAGTTAACGATCGCTGTAGCGCCAGATTCGATAGCTGCGGCGAGTGCTTCTTCATTGATATCAACGGCAATGATTTGATTGGCGCCTAATAATTTTGCCCATTTTATGGCAAGCAGGCCGATATTTCCGCAACCGACAACCACAACGTCATCTCCTGCGGTGACATTCATACGGTAGTAGCCATGAAGTACCACTGAGGAAGGCTCAATCATCGCAGCTGATTCATAGTCGACTGTATCGGGAATAGGGACCACATTTTTTTCAGGCAGTCGAATAAACTCTGCATAGCTTCCTGGGTGTCTTGCGCCGATGACTGTTAAGTATTCACATCGTGCATATTCGGCTTTTTTACAATAGTAGCAGTCTTCTTGGTCGAGGTCTTGGCAGACGAGAGTGGGACAGCCTGTTACTCGGTCTCCCACCTTGACTGATGTGACGCCACTGCCGATTTCGACTACTTTACCAGAAAATTCATGTCCCCAGATCATACCTTCTACGTAAGGCCCGAGCTTTTTATAGCGAGAGAGGTCTGATCCACAAATGCCTACGGCTTGCACATGGATGATGACATCTTGTGACTTCTCAATAATAGGCCGCTCTGCTTGTTCAAAGCGTAAATCTTCTTTTCCATATAATTTTAATGCTTGCATCCTATTTCCTCCTTGTTGAGATCAGCTTTGGGTACTTGTAAAGGACTGCTCAACTTTTCTGACTTTATCACGGTAAGAGTCCTTATCTTGGTTAAATAATGCAGATGTTCCGACAACGTAAAGATTGGCCCCGAGAGGGCTAATCTTTTTGACGGTTTCTGCGTTAATATTGCCATCTACTTCGATGAGTGGTTTGTTTGTTTGTGTTTGCAAGTGTTGATTGAGTTGTTCGATTTTTTCTAAGACGGTCCAATTAAAGGGCTGACCAGCAAAGCCAGGTTCAACGGTCATCATCAGCACTAAATCAATGCGATCTAAGTAAGGATATAGAACCTCAACAGGTGTCTTGGGGCTAATGGCAACTCCTGCTTTGATGCCATAAGCGTGAATTTGCTCAAGTCGCTCACGTAAGCTATCTATCGCTTCGTAATGGAAGGTGAGATAGTCTGGTTGTAGGGGAGCGAACATGTCAATGTATGTTTCGGGATCTTCACAGGCGAGATGAATATCTGTTGTAAAGTCTCCTCGTTGGATGATTGGCTCTAGTATATAGGGCCCCATCGCCAAGTTAGTGACGAATGTCCCATCCATGACATCGCAATGGAGCCAATCAATTCCAGCGTGCTGTAATTTATCTAGTTCTTCTGCTAAATGTAGTGGATCACCACACATAATTGAGGCAACTACTTTCTCCATGTCGCTTTTCCTCTTTTCTTATGAGTCTTGTGTCAGCGCTATTTTTTTGTAAGCAGCGTCGGGCTCAGTTTTTAGCCATGATTCTATGATGAGTTCGGCGTGTTCAATACCTAATACGCGAGCACCTAGGCACAAAATATTAGCATGATTGTGTTCTTTTGATTTGATGGCGCTATAGACATCGTTGGCCACGGCTGCTCTGATAGTAGGATGGCGATTGGCTACTAGTGACATGCCAATACCCGTGCCACACACTAAAATGCCTAAATCAATCTCTCCTGTTAGGAGGAGCTGACTCATTTTTTCCGCGATTGAGACATGACTTGCTTTGACTTGATCGGTATCACAGCCGATATCAAGCCAATCGATCCCAGATACCGAAACATCTTTAATCGTTCGTTGCTTCAACTGATAGCCTGCGTGGTCTGATCCTATTCCTACTTTCATTTCATCGCTTCTCTCTTTGTATTTTTTTTAATTGATTGATTGGAATGCCTCGGTCTGTTTCGTTAAAAATATAGCTACCTGCAACTAATACATCGACACCAGCAGCGACACATGCCTTAGCAGTCTGCTCGTTAATTCCACCATCTACTTCTAATAGAAAGCTTAATCCCATGTTTTGTCTCATCTTATCAATTAGAGACAGGTTGCGGAGTGTTCCGTCTATAAAAGCTTGGCCGCCGTAGCCTGGATTAACAGTCATCTGCAACACTAAGTCAACTTCAGGTAAAATGGCTGCTAGGACTTCTGGCGATGTTCCGGGATTGATCGCAACCCCGGCTTTAACGCCTTGTTCTTTAATTAATTGAATGGTGCGATGAATATGAGGACAAGCTTCGTAATGAACGGTGATAATCTCTGCTCCTGCTTTAGCGAAGGCTTCGATATAAGCATCTGGGTTAGCAAACATTAAATGACAGTCCAATCGGGCATTTGTTTTTTGATGAATCGCTTTGACAACATCAGGACCAAAGGTGACATTTGGTACAAAGTGTCCATCCATGCTATCGACATGAATATAATCTGCGCCACTTTCACAAACATCTTTAATTTCTTGGCCTAATTGGGTAAAATCTGCAGCTAAAATGGAAGGGGCTATGAGTGTCATTTGGTGACTCCTTATCTAGTTATTTGGTTGACTCTTTCTGCCAGTCTAAGTTTGATTCCAATAAAACCTTAATTTCATTTCCAGCCATTACAGCTTCAAAGGCGTCTCGCCATTGAGTTAGCGGATAAATTTTGGTTATCATTTTTTCAATTTTTATTTCTCCACGAGCGAGTAATTGTAGAGCAATTACCCAAGATGAGGGCTTTTGAGAACGGCTGCCGACATACTCTATTTCACGTTGAATAATCGCTTCTTGATTCATCGAATTCATCTTTTCACCAAAGAGTCCGACTTGTACAAAAACACCTGCTTTACTTGTTAAAGGAAGGGCTTGATTGACAGCGCCAATAGCGCCGGAGCAGTCAAAGACACGGTCTACTCCGTATCCTTGAGTGACATTCATCACAATGGCTGCTAGGTCTTCTGTCACAGTATCTACGACGATGTCGATGCCAATCTCCTTTGCCAAGGCAAGTCGATGATGATCCTGAGTGACGCCAGACATAATTACAGTGGCTCCTTGTGCTTTGATGACTTGTGCTAATAATAGCCCAATCGGTCCCGGTCCAATAACAAGAGTGACATCTCCCTCGTTAATGGTTGTTTTTTCGAGAGCGGCATGAACACAGCAGGCAAGGGGTTCAGTTAAGGCGGCCCCTTGATAGGAGACACTTTCTGGTAGTATGTGACAGCTTTCTTCTCTTGATAGAACAAAATCAGTCATACTTCCATTAGCTTGTGTGCCTAAGCCTTTACGATTTGGACACAAATTATAATTTTTTGATTGACAGAATCGGCATTTGCCACAGGTTTCAAAGGTGGTTTCACTTGTTACACGATCACCAATTTTTATTTGGGTGACATCTGGACCGATGGCGACGACTTGGCCAGAAAACTCATGACCTAAGATGACAGGCGTTGTGGCATTATTATATTCTCCTTTGAAGGTGTGAATATCAGACCCACAAATGCCTGTGTAGGCGACTTTTATTTTGACACGGTCGCCATAAACTTCTGGTTCAGGTACCTTAGATAATGACATGTGATCATATCCGAGTGCTTTTTTTACGACTGCTTTCATTTTTTTCCTCCGATCGTTCTTACTCGTTTATCTTTCCAGCTAGCTAGTTAGTTAAAGAAAGGGGCAACTAGTTGAGAAAGTTTCAAGAATAACCATTTCAGTGACGCACCACCTGTATCTAATGAGCTAATTTGACTGCCTAGTTTTGAAAATTGATCTAAGCCTTGCATCATTTCAGTATGGACAGGAGCGAAGTTTGTTGCCATTAACAGCGCTAGAGCGATCACAATTGTTCCAGTAATAACCGAGTGGAAGATATTTCCTTTTCTGGATGCCACGATATAAGCGGTATAGAAAGGGATGGATGATAAGTCACCAAAAGGTAGCACCTTGTTGCCGGGGATGATGACGGCCAGTAGGAGCGTTATTGGCACAAGGATTAAGCCAGTCGAGATATTAGCAGGGTGACCAATTGCTAAAGCAGAGTCTAGACCTAAATATAATTCCCGATCTTTGTAGCGTGATTGTAAAAAGGTACGGGCAGATTCAGAGATAGGAATTAAGCCTTCCATTAAAATTTTCACCATTCTTGGCATTAAGAGCATAACTGCTCCAAGTGAAATACCTAATTGTAGGGCTGCTCCTGGATCGTATCCGGCTAATAATCCGATGACAATCCCGATGACTAAGCCCATCATCATAGGTTCTCCAAAGACACCAAAGCGTTTTTGAATGGTTTCAGGAGAGATTTCAATGTCCTTTAATCCAGGAATCTTGCTAATAACCCAACCAATTGGCATTCCAATCAATCCGTAAGAGACAGTTGAACCTGTTGGCAATGAAATACCTGGTAATCCGTAGAATTCTTGAACCATAGGAGCGGCTTTATCGGCAATTTTTAGTGTAATAATCTCCATTAGGATTGCTACAAAAATCGCCCAAATAAAGCTACCTGTTACAATATAACCGACGGCTCCAACAGCCATAAAATGATGGAAATTCCAAATATCAATGTCTAGCGTTTTGGTAAATTTGATAAAAATCAGAAATAGATTGACGGCGATAATAATCGGAATTAAAATGGCTGCTACTGGTGATGCCCACGCGGCAGCCGCAGCTGACGGCCAACCAGCATCGATAACTGTCAACTCTAGCCCAAAGCGCTCGACCATTTGTTGCGCGGCAACGCCTAGATTATCTGATAATAGGCCAACGACTAAGTTGATTCCCACGAAGCCAATTCCAACTGTAATGGCTGATTTTAGTGCTTTTCCCGGAGTGAGTCTGAAAAATAAGCCAATGATAAAAATGGCAATTGGTAAAATAACTGTTGGTCCCAACCCTAAGACATACTGAATTCCATTTAACAATGATTGCATCTTTTTTCCTCCTTATTAAACTACCTTTTTTTACTGGTGGTGACTATGATTTTAAGGCACTGATAATTTGGGCATCCATTTCCTCCATTCCGATTCCTGTAATGTAGGAGGTTGCTACAATAGCAGGGATCTCATAAGTTGTTGGTAAAATAGTTGTAGAAATAATTAAGTCTGCTTCTTTTTGTAAGGATTTTGCTTCGACTATCTTTATTTGCTGAATATCTGCTTCAATGTGGTTATCTTTTAATAATTGCTCAATGCGATTCATAACCACCGTTGATGTTGCGATTCCTGCTCCACATGCGACTAATAAACGTTTCTTATTCATTTTTATATTCTCCTTTTAAATAGTATTTTTTTCTAAGATTTTTAATAATGACTGTCTACTTTTTTCTTCTAACAAGCCTTTGACGAGAGCCTCATCTTGAATTACCTTCATCAGTTGTTGTAAAACCATTAATTGGTTGTCGGCTTTTTTTAGCCCTAGAATAAACACAAGGCTAACAGGCACTTCCACTTCGATATTATCCATTGATTTGAATAGAACGGGGTGAGTCAAGGTGGCGACTGAGATAAATTGCTCGGTAATGTATTCTGGATCTGTATGAGGAATAGCCACTCCATAATTCCCTAAATTTAAACCCGTTGGGAAAGTCCCTTCTCGTTCTTTTAATTTCTCAACAAATTGACCAGTTCCATAACCTTTTGCTGATATTTCCCCACCAATATCTTCAAAAAAAGCATCGCTATTTGGATAGCTTTTATTTAAAAATACAAGGGTTTGATTTAAAAATTCGATCATCTATTTAGTTCTCCTCCTCTGATTTTTGGTAGCTATAAGTGCTAATCCGCTCAGCAATTTCTTTAGTCGATGCGGTTTTAAGTGTGTGTAAAAATATGGCATCGTCTGCTATTTCTAGTAGCTCAATTAAGGCTTTAAAATGGGCCTTTTTATTGGGTGAAGCAATCATCACGATAAATGAAATGCTTTTTTCCTTTTCGTAAATAAGCGGTTCCTCTAAAATCAGTAGACTCATACCCAGCTTGGTTGTTTTTTGTGGGCTACTGTGGGGAATTGCAATATTTTCTCGTAAGACAATCTGGCTTTTTAGTACGGGTTGTTCTTGCTTAATGGCTTCTAGATAGTTGTGGTCAATTAAGCCTTTTTTAAGTAGCGGTTGACTTACTAGATCGAGCCCTTCAAACCAGCTGTTTACTTTCGTTACTTTAATAATCATTTCTTCTTGCAGAAGAGTTGCTAGGTTTTTTCGTTCTTCTATCTTGTCTTCATTCTTAGAGGTGTCGGCAACAGAGAAAACTTCGAGGAGGTCTTTTCTTAACTTCTCTCGATCTAAGTCCTTTGCGTGTTTTTCTGCTGTACTGATAATTTCTTCAATCGTAATGTTGATGCCACCGAATTGATATAAAACGGACATTACTTTGTTTCTGAGGCTGATAATATCTAAGTCTTTTGAGAGATCAGATACAAAGAAGACTGGTTTATCAGATTCTAGCGGAATGGAGGCGAAAATCAGATCATAGGGCTCCGAGGTTTTCCTCATTTCTTTTAGAGACATCGGCGGGTAAAAAAATAATTCAGGGAAGATTTTTTTTAAAGAATGCTCTAATAAATTAGAAAATGAAATGCCATTTTGGCAAACAATAATTCCGCGAAACTTGGCATCTAGTTGATTTGACTGTTCTATCAGGTGACTACCAATAAGCATAGAGAGAAATCGTGTTTCAATTTCAGGAAGTTGAACTCCCAGATAGTTAATAAGTGGTGCCATGGCTTCCTTAATCAGATTGTGAATCGGTTCATACTCATCATCTAAAGATGGCACAAGTTTGTAATCAGTAGTGAGTTGATACTTGATACGGTAGTACGCTGGTTTAAAGTGTATGAAAATTTTATTTACTAGCTTTTCTTTATTGCTTAAAGTAGTGAAAGCAACACGCTCAAATTCATCTACGAAAGTAATGATCGCCTCTCTTAATTGTGGCAGCTCCTCTACTAGTGGCTGTTCTGTTTGATAGACATTGCTAGATAGTAAATGGAGAGTAAAATATAGTTTCTCCTCTTCAGATATGATGGTGTCTTTAATTAGGACATTAACTGCATCAAATTCTCGAGTATCTGCAAGTTCATGATAATCAATAAAAAATATACCGTTTACATCATGACCCAATTCAATTCTAAATAGAATACCAAGCACAATATAAGGTAAAACAGTTGTTTTGGTGTCGACAAAAAATAACTCGAGTTTCTTTTCCACTTCTTCCAAATTTTGATTGATTTGGTTATAAGAGTCTTCTGAAATTTCCATAAAGTAGTTTAAGTATCGTTCACCATCTAATTGATCCATTACATGATTAATGGAATGAATCATCACATTGCGAATATCCCATTCTTTGCCAATAATTTCATAACCAGAAACCCGAGAGTAGTTAATTGTTACGTTGAAGGGTTTGATTATTTTTTTTGCCTGCTTTAGATCGCTTAAGACGGTATTTTTGCTGATCTTGAATTCATACGTAAAGAAATTAATTGAGAAATCAGCTTGGCGAACCAACATAATCAAGATCATCAGTGTCGCCCGATCAACAGAATCAGAAACAAATAATTCTTTTGTACTGTGACCTGTTGGAGAGTTGAAAAGGCTGTAGATTCTTTTATCAAGGCTGAACTTACCTAAGGTAGTTCGAGTGATAATTGGAATATCCCTGTCGATTAATAGGTCATTTATTTTTTTGATTGAATAGTCAATTTGTCGCGTCGTTAGATTATGCCGGTCTCTTAATTCATCTATTGTGACAGTGTCATTTTTGACAATATCTAGCAATAAAAGCTTTGATCGATCATCGACTTTCATTTTTATATTCCCCCTAACACTTTTTAGTATAAGCGATTATCCACTAGTTTTGTTCACGCTTACATCCCAATTGTTTGTGATTTCAAAAAACAAAACTGAGCCGATTGCTAAATTTAGTGCATGAATAAGCATGGTATTAAGTCAGAAAGCCTCGTTACAGACCCTCCTTTCTTCTAATGGTTTCACAAACAAAGAACCTTAAATGACTATTATATCAATGATGTGAGGAACCTACAGTTTTTTTATGAAGGGGCTAACTGACTTAAGAATTGACTTAATAAAGGCTTAATAATTCAATTAATAGTTTTTTTAACTTCTCTCGTTATAGTAGTAATTGTAAGAGAGAGGCACACAAACATAATTAAAAACGCTAGTCAAACACGCGTTTTACTATAAAGGGAGTTGGAAGAAATGAATCAAGCGACAATTGTTAGCACATCAAATTTAGTTAAATCTTATAAGGCACATAAGGCAGTCGATTCGGTCTCAATGACGATTAATAAAGGTGATATATACGGCTTTATCGGAAAAAATGGTGCAGGTAAAACCACCTTCATTCGGTTGTTAACGGGACTAATCAATCAATCAGCAGGCGAGTTGACGTTTAATTCAACTGGCAAAATGAACATTGGAGCTGTAATCGAAGGACCAGCCTGCTACCCCTATCTAACTGCGGACGATAACCTGATGTACTATGCAGTACAACAGAATATTCCTAATAAAAAAGCGCGGGTTAAAGAAGTCTTAGCTTTTGTTGGGTTAGCCAAAACGGGAAAAAAATTATTTAAAGATTTTTCATTAGGAATGAAGCAACGTTTAGGCATCGGTTTAGCAATCTTAAATAAGCCAGATTTTTTAATCTTAGATGAACCAGTTAATGGCCTTGATCCTCAAGGAATTGTTGAAATCAGAGAGATTATCCAAACTCTTAATCAAGAGCATGGTACAACTATCTTAATTTCTAGCCATATTCTATCAGAGCTATCTATGATTGCGACGCGTTATGGAATTATCAATGAAGGGAAATTAATCAAGGAATTATCGAAAGAGCAACTGGAAGATGAGTGTCAAAAATCGCTGCTACTTAACAGCTCAGATAATCAAAAGGCGGTAAGTCTTTTAGAGGAATCAGGTTATTCTTGTGACTTGTCTGATCAGGGTATTCAGTTACTTGATATTGAAAAAAGTCAAATGCCACTTATTGCAGAGATATTGTATCAAAAAGCTGTTTACTTAGTTGAAGCAGCTCATCGTGAAGAAAACTTAGAAGATTATTACTTAAATCTAATTAATGGAGGAGTCAAGCATGTTTAGTTTAATCAAATCAGATATTTACCGTATCATCAAAGGGAATTTAGGGGTAATTTCATTGTTAGGAATCACTACGTTAGCTATTTTTATCGGTGTCATGTCAGGAAAAAGCAATTCTGCCGAAGCCTTATCTGGCGGCCTTTCGGTGGGAACGATGGTGTTACCGATTTTCTTTACTAATATTTTTATGATTACATTTGGCAATGATTATTCTTATCGAGTGGTTAACAATTCATTAATTTCAGGGATTAAGCGTTCGACTTATTATTTTAGTAAAGTGGTATTAACCTTCTTACTGGCTATTGTTTATGTCTTTGTTTTTTCATTAGTGTTAGTCGTAACCTTGAAAGTGACAACAGGTGAGTTGTTGGTAGTCGAAGCAGCTAAGATTTTTATAGCTCAATTGCCACTTTATATAGGCGTTAGTGCAATCGGAATTGTCTGTTTTAACTTAATTAAAACACCATATATTGCAGTTGCAGCCTTTGTTTCCTTGGTTTTTGTGGGAGATAATTTTATCAGCATTATCGTATCAAATTTTGTGCCAAAGTTAGAAAGTATTTTAGATACCTTGATTTTCACTAATTTAGGAAAGTTAGTAGGGGTTAACGATATTTCTACTCACTCATTAATGACCATTATTATTAGCTGTGTTGTTTATTCAGTGTGTTTTATTGCTATCGGGTATCGCTCAGTTAAAACAAGAGAATTCAAATAAAATTTATTACTTATAGAGGAGATTAATTAAAATGAAAAAGAAATTACTTATTTTTGTCGCTGGATTATTGGTACTAGGTGGGATAGGTTATAGCTCAATTGTGAGTGCGAAAACTACCGAACCTGTTACACAAATGTGGGATTTTAAAGGAGGGCAGGTTGATACGATCAAGCTAGACGCGGGGACACAAGATGTGAATGTGGAGCTGATTGATTCGGAGTCTGACACGACAACAGTGGAATTAATTGGCAAGGTCTCGTCGTCTGTTTCTGAACTGCTAGGAGAGGCGACAGTTAAAGATGGTAATTTAACGTTGCCGTTGGGTTCTCATGGCTTTCAAATAATGGTAACATCAGAAGGGAAAACACCACTAACTGTCAGAATTACAACTAACTTAAAGCAACCATTCAAAAAATTAGATGTTGACATGATTATGGGGAAAGTGACTGTTTTAGTTCCAGAGGCCTATCAAGGGAGTTATGAAGCGAAGATTTATCAAGGTGATAGCAAAGTCTTGGGAGTACCTGATACGACTAATGATATGGCTAGTTTAATTAGAGTGTCAACGGCTGATGATATCTTGATTCATAAATAAAAATGAAACACGAGCTCAGTATTTTTATACTAGGCTCGTGTTTGTTTGTGTAGAATTGATTTTCTAATACGTGATAATCATGTCATCATCAGGATCGTCTGACACACCCACGATTTCAATGACGAGACGGTGAGGTAAGCAGATGCTGGTTTCTCCAGGCTTGCTGATCCAACCGGTTTTAACAGCGATTTGATCGGGACTGTTGTCTTCCTTGACGCGAATTCGTGTGCCGTCAATTTCAACGATATTGTATTGTTTTTTTGAGGGGTGATAGGTAACGAGTTTGTATTCAGTGTCCTCAGACAAGGTAAACCGATCCACTTCCTCCCCATCAATCGAGACAATAGCGGTCGTTTGATTGGTACTGATAGTTGTTTCTTTTTGAGTAATAGCAAAGACAGCATAAGGGGCAAAGGATAGAATCAGCAGTGCCACAATGATGATACCGTCGAACAGTTTAAATTGTGTTCTTATTTCGTTCCAAACTTTCCAAAACATGGTTTTCGCTCCAATACATGAGGGGTTAAACATAAATGTCTATAGTCTAGATTAACTAGAAAAGACCAATGAGTCAACTATTTCTTTATAATTTGCTTAAGTTCACCATTTTTTTGTGAAATAGGCAATAAATTTGATGTTTTAGTAGTAGTTACACTATAATTTTAATGAACGAATTTTTTAGCTTGTTTCCAGTGTGTACGTTTTATGAAATAGGGAAAGCTAAGATAATTATGAGTTAAATGATGTAGTGTTGTAGAAAGAATCTGGCAGCACTGGTTAAAATTGGGAGGAATTAAGTTGAAGAAGTACCAAGTGTTATTATACTACCAATATGTTCCGATTGAGAATCCGGAGCAATTTGCGAAAGAGCATCTAGCGTTTTGTCAATCACTTAATCTTAAAGGTCGTATCTTAGTTGCTGGAGAAGGAATTAATGGGACTTTGTCTGGCTTGACTGAGGATACAGAGCAATACATAGACGCGATGCATAATGATCCTCGATTTAAAGAAATTCTTTTTAAAATCGATCAAGCAGATGAGCATGTCTTTAAGAAGATGCATGTGCGCCCTCGTGAAGAGATTGTGTCGTTAAGTCTTGAAGCGGATATTGACCCTCATGAAGTGACCGGAGAGTATTTGTCTCCTCAGGCGTTTCGTGATGCATTGCAAGATGAGAATACTGTGGTTATTGATGCTCGTAATGATTATGAATTTGATTTAGGCCATTTTCGTGGGGCTATTCGCCCAGATATTCGAAACTTCCGCGAGTTGCCTCAGTGGATTCGTGATAATAAGGAACAATTCATGGAAAAACGTGTTGTTACCTATTGTACAGGTGGTATTCGCTGTGAGAAATTCTCTGGTTGGTTAGTTCGTGAAGGGTTTAAGGATGTGGGGCAATTAGATGGTGGAATTGCTATGTATAGCCGTGATCCAGAGGTTCGTGGCGATCTTTGGGATGGCATGATGTATGTTTTTGATGAGCGTTTAAGTGTGCCAATTAATCATGTGGAGCATGTCGTGATTGCCAAGGATTGGTTTGATGGTGAGCCGTGCGAGCGCTACTGTAATTGTGCGAACCCTTATTGTAACCGTCAAATGATTGCCTCAGAGGAAAATGAGCATAAGTATTTACGTGGCTGTTCATCTGAATGTCGTGCCCATGAAGCGAATCGCTATGTGGTTGAGCACGGCTTGACTCATGACGAATGGGAAGCATGCTTAAATGTATTAGGTGAGAGTTTGGCAAAAGAGACAGTGTAACTTGATGCGTTAGTGATAGCGAAACTGGGGCATGAAGTTAGTTTATGCAACAGTTCTTATTTTTAAGCCCATAGAAAATAGAAGTTAATGTAATGATAACGCAGTGAGGGTGAGACTTATGTCTCACCCTTGTTTTATGCTATATATATGTATTCCAAAAATCTATTCAGGGTACGTCATTTTGACATGGCTCTTTTTTAAATTTTTCTAAATAGGTTTATATTTTTAGTAAACAGGTCGTTAATTAGTAAAGGGCTCTTAATGTCTCTTATCAGGTGTCTAAAAACCGTTAAACTGATGGTAGGTTAGTATGGATGAACTTATGAGGAGGAAGAAAATGGAAGCTACTGAAAGATTAGGGATGAAAAAAGGGCTGAGCTTGTTCTGGGTATTTGGGGTGAATCAGATTCGTTGTTGTGTTTTCCCAGGGTTAATATTTATAGCTCTTGGTTTGACGAAAATTACGGGAATCCCTGGAGTGGCGAGATATGATCTGTTATTTATAATCTGTGTTCTTATACAGGTGATATTGTTGTTACTAAAATTTGAAACGTTAGATGAATTTAAGGTTATTATGTTATTTCATGTTATCGGTCTAGCTCTAGAAATATACAAAATTAATGTCGGCTCTTGGAGTTATCCTGAGCCTGGCTTGATAAAACTTGGAGGTGTGCCTCTGTACAGTGGGTTTATGTATGCGAGTATCGGTAGCTATATCTGTAAAGCGTGGAAGGTCTTTGAACTGCAATTAACTAATTGGCCAAATGGAGTGGCTGTTTGGCTGTTATGTAGCACGATTTATTTCAATTTTTATACCCATCATTATATCTGGGATTTGAGATGGTGGTTAATTGCTCTTGTATTTGTTGTCTTTTTTCGAACGCAGGTATCATTTAGAGTAAGTGATACCACATTGGCAATGCCGATGACACTGTCCTTTTTTTTAATTGGTTTCTTTATTTGGTTGGCGGAAAATATCGCCAGCTTTCTTGGCGCATGGGCCTATCCAGATCAATTGGAGCGATGGCGACCGGTTCATTTAGGCAAGATTACAAGCTGGTATTTATTAATTATTATCAGCATCATGTTGGTGGCAGAACTGAAACAAATTAAGCGTGAGCGAATAAAAAAATAATAAAATTAAGCTATTTTTGACAGATAAAAGGAAAGATGTTTAAGTGTCATCAGATGTCGAACACCTTTTATCTGTTTGTTTGTGTTAAATTAGAGGTAGTTATGTTAAGTTGGCCACCACGATCAGTCATATGGTTTCTCTGCTGCCTATTAGAAGAAGGAGTATACAAACAATGAATAGCATAAAAACGGTAGGATTCGTAATTGGGTCAAAGGAAAATGAACGTCGACGAGGGTTATTGCCAATTGATATAAAAGCATTAAAGTATCCATCTGCTCTTTATTTTGAAAAGGGTTATGGCGAGGTGATGCAGATACCCGATAAAGACTACCAGAGTCTAGGGTGCCATGTGGTGTCACGAGAGGAAGCGTTAGCCCAACAGATTATTTCTGAGCCAAAGATTGGTGATGCAGATTATTTAGCTGAACTAGATTCTAATCAAACAATTTTTGGTTGGATTCATGCAGATACCAACCCGAAGCGAATGGCGTTACTTGTTGAAAAGCACATCATTGCTTATGAATGGGCTGACATGAATAAGGAGGGTCGACATTGTTTTTGGCGGAATAATCAGCTTGCTGGTAGTGCGGCAGTAATTGATGCGTTTCGCTTGATTGGCAAGTTGCCTAAAAATAAGAAAGTAGCAGTGATTGGTAGAGGAAATGTCGCACAAGGAGCCATAGAAATTTTGGCGCAGCTTGGTGCAACCATTACTATTTATAATCGCCGTCAGGAAGCCTTACTTCGTCAGGAGTTGCCAACCTTTGATGTGGTTGTCAACGGAGTTGTTTGGGATAGATCACGTCGCGATCATTTAATTTATCGTGAGGATTTGAAGCGTTTAAAAAAGGGCACATTGCTAATTGATGTGAGTTGCGATGAACATGGCGCGATTGAAAGCTCAGTGCCAACGACGATTGATGTTCCTATCTATCAGGTGGATGGCATCTTTCATTACGCAGTTGATCACACGCCAAGTATCTTCTTTCAGGAGTCGAGTCAATCGATTTCAACAGTTGTGGCGGAGTATCTAGATGATTTAATGACGACTCAGGTGAATCAAGTTCTACAGGCTGCTCAGATTATCAAGAAGGGACAGCAGCGTCATTAAATAAATAGACTAGTAAAGAAGGATCGGGACAAAAGATTGTCTCGATCCTTCTTTCATTTAAGCTTAAACCTGACATGAACCATCGTCGCAACTAGGACCATTGATTGGTTGTGTCGTGGTTGTATCTTGATCGATCTGATTTAAGACAGATTCAAAGGTTGCAACGGGTTGTGCACCGCTGATAGCATACTGATCGTTAATCAAGAAAAAGGGAACACTTTGAACCCCAAGTTCTACGGCCTTTGTCTGGTCTACACGAACAGGAGCTAAATATTCTTGAGACGCAATAATGCGGCGTAAATCAGCCTCATTTAGGCCAACACTTGTCCCGAGGGCTACTAGTGTCTCTTCGTCATTTAAGAAGGCTCCTTTTGAGAAATAAGCTTCTAGAGTTGCTTCAACAAATTGATTCCCTTTGCCCTGCTCTTTGGCATACTGTGCTAATCGGTGAGCAGTAAAGGTATTAGTTGGTTGCATGGCATCAAAGTCATAAGTTAAGCCTGTTGCGGCGGCCATTTGAACTATTTGGTTGTTATTGGCTTTGGCTTGTTCATAACTTACGCCATATTTTGTGGCAATTAATTGATGAATATCTTCTTTATAGTGTGTGGCGGCTTGAGGATCAAGCTCGAAGCTATGAAAGATGATTTCCACGTTCTTATGGCCAGCTAAAGCTGTTTCTAGGTGTCGTTTGCCAATATAGCAGAACGGACAAGCAAAGTCGGACCAGATATCTATTTTCATTTATAAGCACCTCTTTTTTTATCTTACATTTAGTAAGTATTTATCGTTATTAGTTTAGGCGGTTTCCTAGAAAAAGTCAATGATTTGATTTGTGATATGAGAATGTATGTTCTATAATAGAAGAACAATGTATCGGTGAGGATGATGGGAATGGCGATAAAAAATCAATTATCAGTTCGGCGTTTGGTGGAATTTATCATGCGCAAAGGCAGTATTGATTCACGAGTAACGAGTCTGGATAATGCCATGGCAGAAGGAACTCGCCTCCACAATAAAATTCAAAAGTCGATGGGGCCTGACTATCAAAAAGAGGTCACACTATCAACAACTGTTCAGTTGGCTGAAAGGGAACTAGTTATTGATGGACGAGCAGATGGGATTATTCGTAATGATGAAGGAATCACTATAGATGAGATAAAAACCTCTGAGCGAGAGTTTGGAGAGGTTTCAGAAAATCAGCTAGATTTATATTGGTATCAAGCCATGTGTTATGGCTATATGGTTGCACGTGAGGAAGAGTTAAGTGTAATTCAGCTTCAGCTGACGTATATGCAAAACACGACTGAGGAGATTACGCGTCAAAAGAGAACTCATAGCTTTGCTGAATTAGAGGCATTTTTTCAAGACCTGATAAGTCAATATGAAGTCTGGCTAGTCTTTCAAGACAATTGGACGAGGATTCGCAATGCTTCGATTCAAGAATTAACCTTTCCTTATGGCGAGTATCGTAAAGGTCAGCGGGAATTGACAGTGGCGACGTATAAGACTATCTTATCTGAAAAGAAGCTGTACACTGAGGCACCAACTGGCACAGGTAAAACGATTTCTACCTTGTTCCCAGCGATCAAAAGTATTGGTGAAGGACAGAGTGAAAAAGTATTTTACTTAACAGCTAAGACGATTACTCGACAAGTGGCAGAGGATGCAATTGAGGGAATGCGCCGTAAAGGCTTGCAGCTGAAAAGTGTTACTTTGACGGCGAAGGATAAAATCTGTTTTCTCGATGAGCGTATCTGTACACCAGATCATTGCCCGTTTGCTAATGGCTATTATGACCGTTTAAATGAAGGGCTTTTTGATTTGTTAGAGCATGAGAATCAGTTTACTCGTGAGGTGATTGAAGTATACGCGCGGAAGCACACGCTATGCCCGTTTGAGTTATCATTGGATGTTAGTTTGTGGTGTGACACGATTATTTGTGATTATAACTATTTATTTGATCCAATTGTTTATTTGCGTCGTTTTTTTCAAGCGGACAAAGAGGACTATGTTTTTTTAGTTGATGAGACACATAATTTGGTTAATCGTGGCAAAGAGATGTTTTCCGCTAGTTTGTCTCGGAATCAATTTGCTGCGGTAAAAAAGACTCTTCCAACTGAGGACAAAGTATTGCGCCGCCGCTTGACTCGGGTAATAAAAGAATTTAAGCAATTTGAAGAGACGTGTGAAGATCGAGATTTTATAAAGCAAAGTGCCCCAGTGGATTCGTTGTTCAATCATTTATATCAGTTGAATGAGGCGGTTAAGGAGTGGTTGCCTCAGCATTTAAATAGTTTGGCTGAAAAAGAAGTGCTTAGCCTCTATTTCGAAGTGCTAACCTATTTGAAAATCAGTGAGCTTTACGATGAACGTTATATGACATATGTTGCTCGCCAAGAGAAAGATGTGGTGATTAAGCAGCTTTGTCTAGATCCGTCCTATTTATTAGAGAAAACCTTGGCGAAGGGCAAAGCGAGTGTGTTGTTTTCTGCGAGTCTTTCTCCCCTCTTTTATTATGCTGATGTGTTGGGCGGTAGTGAGGATGGCTTGACTTACCAGTTGGCGTCCCCTTTTGATCCACAGAATCAATTGTTAGTGGTTGCTGATTATTTGCAAACGACTTATCGTGAGCGAGAAAAAAGTGTCCCAGATTTGATCGCGAGTCTATCTGCTCTGGTGAAGGGGAAGGTAGGAAATTATATGGTCTTTTTCCCTTCCTATGCGTATTTAGATCAGGTTCTTTACGGATTTAGTGAAGCTCATCCAGAAGTCTTAACGCTGATTCAAACAGGGCAGATGAGTGAAGAAGAGCGGGAAGCTTTTTTGGCTCAGTTTGTCCCTAATCCTTCTTCTAGTTTAGTGGCATTTTGTGTGCTGGGTGGAATTTTTTCTGAAGGAATTGATTTAAAAGGGGATCGTTTAAGTGGTGTGGCGATTGTGGGAGTAGGTTTACCTCAGATGAACTTAGAGCAAGAGCTGTTAAAGGGGTATTACGACCAACAGAATGGTGATGGCTTTCAGTATGCGTATCAAATTCCAGGAATGAACAAGGTTCTACAGGCTGCAGGTCGGGTGATTCGTGATAGCCATGATATAGGAGTCGTACTGTTGTTGGATCAGCGTTTTAATACACAGCGGTATAAGCGTTATTTTCCACCTCATTGGAAACATAGTCAAATCGCTCATACTGTCGATCAGTTAGATCAACAAATTCTGCGATTCTGGCAAGAAAAGTCTTTATAAACGAGCATAAAAGTTAGGAGCGCGAGATGCATGAGTTTGAAACAAGTTTAGAGTTTATTCAACAGGAATTATACAGAGAGCATTTGATGCCCTTAGAGTTGATTCCTGAACCACAAAATAAAGACTATGGTGGCGGTCGGTTTAAGATAGGGGAATTGAGTATTCGTTACCGAGTAGCTAAGACAACTCCCAAAAAAATAGGGCAGTTTGTTGCTTTTTGGCAGAAAATCGCTGGCAAGAATTGTCCTTATTCTGCTAATGATGGTGTCGATTTAGTTGTCATCAATACGTTTGCGCATGGCCGTTATGGACAATTTGTTTTCCCACGAGAGGTCTTGATTCAACAGGGGATTTTAACTCAAGGAAAGCGCAAAGGCAAAATGGGGATTCGTGTATATCCGATATGGGATCATCCGACTAGTAAACAAGCACAGGCGACTCAGCGATGGCAGCTCCCTTATTTTATTGAATTTGGCCAAGAGATAGAGGGTGACGTCAAGGTGTTACGGCGGCTCTATTTATCGGAATGAGCATGGAAAAGTATTTAAATAATAAGAAGGAAGAGACCACTTGATTGGCTCTCCCTATCTTATCTGCGTTAGTTCATAAAGTTTGTATCATTCCAGTTGTTGACGGTCAATTTTTGACCGTTATCTGAGCTGACAACCGTTGTGACACTTGTATTAGCTAGAAAATCCCCTTTTCGAGTGTCAGCTAAAGGGACACCTTGCAGTTCCTTCAATAGTGTTTGGAGAAATAGACCGTGAGAGACTACTAAGATGGTGTCATTAGGGTATTTTTTTGCTGTTTCTTGGAAAACTTTTTTACCTCGTTCGATCATTGCTTTAAAGGATTCTCCTCCAAAATTACTAGGATCATAGAGATGAGGGTGGTGAACTAAATGTTGAAATTCGGGTTCGTGATGGTAATTTATTTCTGGCTGTCCATCCCAAGACCCGAAACGCATTTCTCGTAAATCATCGATTGTTTCTAAGTCAATTGCTGAAGTATGCTGTGCTAGAATCAATTTTGCAGTATCTTGTGCTCTTTTTTGTGGACTAACAAGTGCTTTTTTAAAAGGAATTGTTTTAAGATGGTTGCCAACCATGGTTGCACCAGCTCTTCCTTCTGCTAGTAGTGGCGAGTCAATATCGCCTCCTTGAAATGTTTTGCTTTGATTGAATTCGGTTTTACCATGGCGTACACAATAAAATACGGTCATAAAAATCTCCCTTTTTGTTATAGTTGCCAAATAAGACTCTAGGCTCTGTTTCATTATCTCTTATAATAAAGAGCGGAACAAGGTAAAAAGTCTAAGAGTGCACTAAGCAATCTTAGACTTTTAAAGGGGGGAAAGTTGTTGCTTACTTCAGCTGAAGTAGGCAACAACTTTTTTAAGAAAAGGCTCGTAAACAACTCGCTGCAAAAGATTATTCTTTATTTACTTGTTGTGTTCTAATCGTCACCTAATCTATTTATAATATTCCCATAATTAACTGAAAAAAACAAGGGATTTAACTGAAAAGTTCAAATTTTCTGACAATTATTGAAGTTAAGCGGAAATGTCATCGCTTCCTTTTTAAAATGAGAAGAAACGCCATTAGTTAAAGATTAAGTAGGAAGCCTATCAAATTAAAATGAGTTAGATGTGATTGACTTTCGTCTGAGCTCTTCGTTATAATACATATGAAGCACTATAAATAGAAATTTGGGATTTCCCATTTTTCTATTTTTTTATGTTCTTTTTGATGTTAGAAGAGCGTGAGATAAGGGCGGATTATTTCACGAGTTTTTATAGAATGGAGTGTTAGAATGTCAACTTTTATAACAAAGCAACGTCTATTAGATCTTTTTTATGTATTAGCGGGAGCCTTAGTCTTAGCGATCTCGATTAATTCTATTTTACTACCCAACCAAATTGTAGCTGGGGGAGCGAATGGTATTAGTATTATTTTAAATCATTTATTTGGTTTTGAAGTTTCGATGGTTTTATATATGATTAATATCCCACTGTTAGTATTGTGCTATCTTCTTCTTGGTAAGGAAGTTTGGTTAAAAACAATTGTTGGCAGTCTAGTTTACCCCTTTTTTGTGGCAATTACAGCTAATTTTCCTGTTTTAACACACAATCCATTGCTCGCTGGTATTTTTGGCGGTGTCGTGACAGGTCTAGGTCTAGGGTTAGTATTTAAAGGAAATGCGTCAACAGGTGGTACGGCTATTATTTCGCAAATTGTTACAAAGTATGTCAAGATTCCTATTGGGGTTGCAGTTTCTGTTGTTGATGGTTTTGTCATATTAGGCGCTTTACTGGCATTTGATGTTGAAATTGTTTTATATTCATTGATTTGTTTATTTGTAATCGGCCGAGTAATCGATTTAGTCCAGGTTAGCTTTGATCGCTCTAAGAATGTGTTGATTATTTCTAATTATGCGACAGATATTCAGAAGATGATCTTAGCAGAGTTGGATCGTGGTGTGACAACTATTCCTGTTAAAGGAGGTTATTCTCAAAATCAACAAGAGATGCTAATGTGTGTGGTCCCAGAAAAAGAATTTTTTGAGTTGCGGGAACGTATATTAGCAATTGATCCGCATGGTTTTGTTGTTGCTATGGCCGCCAGTGAGGTGATGGGAAAAGGGTTTAGTTTAGGACGTTAATAAAGTTGAAAGGGGCTGTGATATACATGACAGCCCTTTTTTTAGGATGAGCTTGATAAGGTAAAATAGTTGCTTTATTCTCACTTTCCTAGTAAAGTGAGAAGGAGAGGTGAGGGGATGGAGAAGCTAAGTTTAGGTAATTTAACCTGGTTGCGAATGATCCGTTTTATTTCATTAAGTAACCAACTATCTAATGAGCACTTGAAACAGTTTGGCTTGACGACGGCTCAATTTGAGATGTTAATTCAAATAAAAGTGTATCAGCCTTTAACACAAAGCGAGTTAGCTGAAAAAACAACGATTTCTCAAGGTGGTATTTCGCGAATGGTGGTTCGACTAGAGAAGGAAGGCTATATTCAGCGACAGACAGACTGGAAAACAAAGACTATTTCTTTGACATCAGAGGGAGCGGAAATATTGAGGCAGGCTCAACCAAGTCAAGAGGCGTTTCAAGAAAGTTTCTTTACAGATGCCCTTACACCAGAGGAATTACAAGAGTTGTCACGATTAATGAGTAAAGTTCATCGAACAAGCTTGAAGCGCTAGTTGTTCATTTAGTGATGAGGTTATTTTTTTATTTACGGCATTTATGGCTTGGCTATAGAAATAATAAAATTAGTCAGCTTTTACAATAATGCGAAAAAGAGGGCTCCCCTTAAAAGAAGGAAGGTTAATGAGAGATGACAGAAGCAGACTTGTTAGAGCAGGGGTATCGTAAGTACAGTGGCAAAGAAGTTGATGTATTTTTTAATACTAATGTGTGTGTTCATTCAGGAAATTGTGTTAGAGGGAATAGTGATATTTTTAATTTAGATCGTCGCCCGTGGATATTACCAGATAATGCGGATTCTCAGGAAGTTGTTCGAGTAATTGATACGTGTCCGAGTGGCGCTCTAAAGTATATTCAGCATTCATAATGTAGTCTAAATACGGTTAGTTAGGAGATAATTAAATGGAGTTTATTGAAGAAGCAACTCGTTTTTATCAAGAAGATGAAGCGGGAAAATTAATGGCTGAAATTACGTTTAGTGTTGCTGGTGATCATACGTTTATCATCGATCATACATTTGTAGATGATGCCTACCGTGGCCAAGGGTTAGCCCAACAGTTAGTTAAGTTAGTGGTCGAAAAAGCACGGGCTCAAGACAAAAAAATTATTCCTCTTTGTCCTTTTGCTAAGGCTGAAATTGCACGTACACCAGCTTATCATGATGTGTTAAGAAAATAATGAAAACTTGCCAGACCTGCTCTAGATAAGAGCGGCTGGCAAGTTTATTTTTTTGGTAAGGAGATAGTAAAGGTTGTTCCTTTATGTGGCTCACTGTTTACATAAATATTACCGCGATGAGATTCTACAATGCTTTTTACGATAGCCAAGCCAACACCTTGCCCCCCAACTTGACGATTACGAGCGTAATCAGCCATGTAAAAGCGATCAAATATCAAGTGTTGCTCCTCAGGGCTTAGGCCAATGCCAGAATCACTAACAAGTAGGTTAACGTTGTCGCTGTCTGTAGTGATTTTAACAGTAATTTTACCACCTATGGGCGTAAATTTTACACCATTAGATAGTAAATTGGTAAGGACTTGACTCAATTGATCTTTATCAGCTGTAATTAAAGCAGTGTTTCCCTCTAAGTTAAACACTAATTGCTTTTCTTTAAATGCAACAGCAAAATTAGCCGCAATTTGTTGACTTAATTCAAATAAATCGAAAGTAGTCATGACTAATGTTTCCTGTTGTTCTTCTAATCGCGAAATTTTATCAATAGTTGCGACCAGTCGGGTTAAGCGTAAAATTTCCTCATGACAAGCTTGCAAGCGTTCTGGTGTTACATCCCAAATTCCATCTATCATTGCCTCAACATTCCCTTGGAGGGTAGTCAAAGGGGTTCTGAGTTCGTGGGCAATGTCAGTTGATAGTTGTTTGCGTCGTATATCTTGAGTTGTTAAGCGTTGGGTCAACTCATTAACAGAATTAATGAGTTCACTGATTTCAGTGATTGGCGTTTTTAATTCAATCTGCTGTGAGTAATCTCCTTCAGCCACTTTTTTTGTGCGCTTGTTTACAGTGATGAGAGGCGTACTGATTTGACGTGCAATAAGTGAAGCGAGCAGTAATGAAAGTGGCAATGCTAGAATAAAAATGAAAACAAGATTTCGCTTCATTGTACTCATAAATTGCAGGTCGCCTTTAGTGTACTTTAGGGCGCCATAGTAGCCAAAAGTAATAGAACCAACCTGTTGGTTGCCAACTTTTAAAGGCAGGTTGGTTTCGACATAATCAGGATTGGTTTTATCAATTCGTTTCACTGCCTCAGCGCAATGATCACGCATCATATGGTGACGCCCATTACCTTTAGTTTCTTGATTTGTTTCTGTACTCCAAATCAACTGGTTGTCTAAGTTGGTAACTGTTAATAGGACATTATTAAGACTTGCTTGCTCACCAACTGCTGAGACCGCGTCCTGGTCCCAATAATTAGAACGACTATCGAAAGCATTCTCTATAGATAGTTGGTAACCTGTTAATGTTTCTGCGTATTTATCATCTACATACTTAGCAAAGTGATTGTTCATTAGGTTGATAGTGATAATACTTAAAAAACCAATTAAGAGAACAGAAATCAGTAAGAAAGAAACGAGTAATTGTGTACGAATTGTCCGCTTCATAGGCGGCTCCCAAAGCGGTAGCCACTACCATGAACGGTTATAATATAGGTAGGACTTCGTGGATTATCGCCTAACTTTTGCCGTAAATTTTTTATGTGTGAATCAATTGCACGGTCAAATCCGTCAAAATCGTCCCCTTTAATCTGTTCAATCAGCTGCTCACGTGTGAAAACTTGCTGTGGCCTTTTCGCAAGAGTTTCTAGTAAATCAAATTCTGTTGCGGTTAAATTAAGCTCGGTAGATTTTAAGAAAGCTTGCCGAGTTTCGGAGTGGATAGCTAACTCGTGATAGATAAGCGTTGCTTCACTGTTTGTTGGCGTAATTCTTCGTAGAACAGTCGCTATTCTTGCCACAAGCTCTTTAGGGCTAAAGGGTTTCACCAGGTAATCATCTGCGCCACTAGTGAGACCAGTCAAAATATCTTCCTCTGCTGATTTTGCTGTTAGCATGATAATAGGAATGGGTGATTGTTGACGTAATTGAAGACAGACGTCTATTCCATTGACATCAGGAAGCATTAAATCAAGAACGATCAGATCAGGAGTGACTTTGGAAACGAGACTTAACGCTTCAGAGCCAGTAGTAGCTCTGATAACTGTGTAGTGACTGGCAACTAAATAGGCCTCGACAATATCTAGTATTTTGGGTTCGTCGTCTACAATTAAGATTTTCATATTCTCGTCTCCTGCTGATTCTCGTTTATTGGTCTATGTATTTTTTCTTAGCTAAGTATTCTTCTTCTGTAAGATTTCCTTTAGCAAATTCTTTTAATAAGATATCTTGAGCACTTTCTTGTTGAGAAGGCTCAGTAACAAGCTGTTCTTGTTGACTTCTTGTCATAAGTGTACGCCATAATAAAATTCCTCCTACAATAAATAAAAAGCCCCAAATTAATCCCATTGGCATCATCATACCAAATCCTCCTCGAGAAAAAAAGTTTGTACAGTGATTTAACATAAATAGTTCCTTCTTTCTTTATTCAGTCCATTGTTCGTGACAATGTTGTCCGTTAGTTGTTTGATTGCGGTGACGGCCTTGATTAGTTTGAGTTTCCATCGTTTTTGTTGTGACTTCTTCTACGAGTGGTGTGTCGATTAATTGATCTTGTTGAGGACGCGTGGCTGTTTCCTCAGCTTTACTCGTGACAAACCAGCCAATTCCTGCAATAGTGATTAAAATAAGAGCAATAGTAATAAGTTGATTGTTGTGTTTCATGTTTTTCCTCCAAGTTTGAGTTAGTTGTTTCTTGTATTTAGTATAAATAAGAGTTTTGTAGATATTATGGAGAAATAGTAGGTCAACAAAAAAGATAGGATAAAAGCAGTCATCTCAGAAAAAATTCTGAAAGTAGTGCTTTAACCCTATCGTTACTTGCTGAGCTGATTAAAGATGGTCACTAAGTCGGGAATAGTAGAATGATCCAAAGCAAATTCAGCTGCCTTTTTTCCCTGAGTGATGGTTAATAAGTGTGTACAGCTGCTTTGAATGAACTCGACATCGTGGCTGATAATAAAGATGAAAACATTTAAATATCGCAGGTTGGCAACCATTTGACTTACTTGTTGCATGTGATAATAATCCAGTCCACTAGTTGGTTCATCTAAAACAATGATTTTTTTCCCAGATAAAACGGCAGTGGCTATTGCAACGCGTTGTTTTTGACCGCCAGAAAGGCTCATTGGATGACGGTTTAAAAGTTCTCTTAAATTAAATGAAGAGACAACCTCGTTAAATAAGTTGGATCTTTTAGCTTTTAACAACAGTTCTTTCTCAACCGTTTCACAAAAAAGTTGATAGTTAACATCTTGCATAACTAAAAAACTTTGGTGAAGGCGATCTTGTTGTGATAGGTTAGTGCCGTTCAGTTTAATACTGCCACTGATTTTCTTGTGTAAACCACATAAGGCTCGGGCAAATGTCGTTTTCCCAGCACCGTTGCGTCCCAAAACGCCGATCACATTTCCTGAGGTAACACGTAAGCTACTAAATTCTAAAGCATTGGTTTTTGCTTTAGGGTATCGGACTTCAAGAGACGTAAGCTCCAAGATGTCGGAGGGGTGTTGTTGAGTGACGATTGGCGCTTGGGTATCGATGTTTCCCAGCGATAGAGTTCGTAAGCCTAGTTCTTTTAAAATAGGTTGTTCGAGGGTTGCAAACTCTTGAGCGGTATAGCTTGCATGAAGAGTTCCTTCGACAATTAAGATAAATCGATCAGCTAATTCTCTAAGGTAATAGAGCCGATGTTCTGCGATTATTATAGTACATCCGCGCTTTTTAATGGCTAAAAGAATTTGCTTTATTTTTTCAATTGTCGCCAAATCTAAGTTGCTTGAGGGTTCATCTAGGACAAGTATTTCCGGTTGAATCATGTAAGCAGAAGCAAAAGCGACTAGCTGTTTTTCTCCACCGGACAGGTCAAACATTTTTCGGCCTAGCAGATGTGTGATATCAAATAATTGAGCAACTTCGATCATTCGCTCGCGGATAATCGTAGGGGACATTCCCTTGTTTTCACAAGCAAAAGCTAGCTCACTTTCAACATCCACTGTAAAAAATTGAGTTTTAGGATTTTGAAAAACTGAGCCAATAATTTCAGATAAAGTATAAATCGGCGTTTCATTTGTCTGATATTGATTGATGTCTATTTGTCCAGTGATGGTTCCTTCAAATAACTCAGGGATTAAGCCGTTGATTAGCCGTGTCAGGGTTGTTTTACCGCAGCCACTTTTCCCACAAAGTACGAGGCATTCTCCTGGTGCAACGGTGAAAGAGACGTTGTTTAAGCCGTGAGTCTTTTCATAGTGAAATGAGACATGATTCAATTTGATACTCATGTTATCGGATTCCTCTCAGAATGATCAGTCCTAAAGCAGTGCCTAAAACTAAATAGTCTAGGAGCTTTAAACCGTTTGGGTGGATTGTTGTTTGTTTCGTTGGATTTGAGATACCTCTTGTTAGAGCGGCAGCACTTAAATCTGTAGCCGTCACTGTAGCAGACATCAAAAGGGGCACCACGATATATTCTAACGTCTGAATAGGGTGCTTGAATAACTCGACATTTGTTACAGCAATACCTCTTAAGCGCATGGCAGAACGAATGTGTCGATAATCTCCTTTAAGTGTTGGAAAAAAACGAAACAAGACGCTAAAGGGAATGACAATAAATTCTGGTAACCGCCATTTTCTTAAGGTATAGGTTAATTCTGAAACCTTGGTTGTGGCAATAAAGAGATGGCCAACAAGTAAAAGTGGTAGAAGGCGTCTGAGTGTGACAGCGTACAATGAAAAAAATGAAACAAAATAATTAAGATAATGGCCGATAAGTAATTGTTCAATAGCAATGCAGCTCAGATAAATGGCGCTATAAATCATAGTACGTTTTGGGCCGCTTACTATTAAGGTAATCAGCAAAAGAAAGGCAACGCTGATTAGTTCATCTGTTAAAGAAAATTGAAAAAAAGTCAAAAAATTAGCGAAAAGGATTAATAATAATTTTGTTTGTGTGTCTAAAGTAAATTTGCGAGACAAAGAACAATCTCCTTTCATTGGGCTCATCAGTTGATTTATAAAGTTGAAAAGTGCTTATCTATAAGTTTACGACCGATCACAATACCGATTGCCCCGCAGATAAGAGTGAAAAGTAGGCAGACAGCTAAATTTGGCCAAGTGATAGAAGCGAATGTGTGGGCGATATACTCAGCGTCTTTCCCGCGATTGACAAGATTTTGAGTATAGCCATTTTTGAAAAACCATAAAGGCAGAATAGGTCCGGTCATATTAAGTGAGAAAACTAAAAAGCTTAGTTGATTCAGGCGTCGATCAACGTACTTTCCTTTTCTAGCAATTAGATCTGCGCCCATTCCGAAGACGATATGAGGAACTATCGCTAAGATAAAGCGACCGATTAAAATGAAGAATAGCCCCATAATAATTCCCATAGTAGAAATAGCCCCAAATTTTGGTACTTTTTTGATTAATAATAAGTAAACCGGGCCTGTGATGAGTGCGCAAAATCCTGGTAGTAAAATAACTGAAAAACCAGGTAACAAGGCTGTTCCAGCTCCGGATGCAATGGCAGTTAGGACGAAATAAATAGCAGAATAGACCCCAATTGTGATCATGTCTTGGATCTTTAGTGTTTTTCCCATAATGTATAAAAGCTCCTTCTTCAAAATGCTTGTTTTTTCACAATCTTAATTGTAGACTGTGTGGATGATTCCACCTTCGGAGAAGCGAATATCATTTAGTAGTATACCATAATTGATAATGATTATCAGTTGTTGATGATCAATCGTTCAACATTTTAGTTAAAAAAAGTCTGTTAGAAATTATTAAAGAGCAACAGCCATCTTCTAATTTTATTTTAGTTAAACCAAACTAAGTACTTTCTTTTTCAGAGAATCTCTACTACACTAGATAGGGAAATAAGTATAGAGAATAGGGTGACAAAAGTATGCGAGTATTAATTACGGCGGGCGGAACCTCTGAACGGATTGATGATGTCAGAGCAATTACTAATTTTTCTACTGGGCGTTTAGGTAGTTTAATTGCTGATACGTATAGTTTGTTGCCAGATGTTCAGGTAACCTTGATTAGTACGAAGCGCGCGTTTAAACCAACAAATCCGGCTATTGCTCTGATTAAGGTTGAATCTGTCCAGGATTTACTAACAGAGGTTACCAACCAACTGAAGACAATACGATTCGATGTGGTTGTTCATAGTATGGCAGTTAGTGATTATTTTTTAGCTGGTACTGCAAGTCAAGAACAGCTACTGGCTAAGCTATCTTTGAATGAGAATACTGAAGAGGGCTTGAAACAGGCATTTGATCCGATAAGTAGTGTGCCTCAAAAGTTAAGTTCACAAACGGACACGATGTACTTTCAGTTAAAGCAAACACCTAAGGTTATAGGGTTAATTAAACAGTTGCAACCAACGACGTGTTTGGTTGGTTTCAAGTTGTTGGTTGACGTGACAGAGGAACATCTGATGGCTGTGGCGACAGATATCATGACTAAAAACGAATGTGACTTTGTTTTAGCTAATGACAAAACAAAGATAAATGGTGACCAGCATGTCGGCCACTTGATTGATCGAGCGGGTGGAATCACGAGTTATGGCACCAAGCAAGAAATTGCTCAAGGGATTGTTGAGCAGACAATGAAGGGAAGAAATAATTAGATGAAACGAGTGGTATTAGGTGTTAGTGCTAGTATTGCTGCCTATAAAGCAGCAACAATTGTAACAGAATTAAAAAAACAGGGAATTGACGTGCATGTAATAATGACGAAAAATAGCACGCAGTTCATTACCCCTTTGACGATGCAGATTTTGTCAGAAAATCCAGTTCATGTGGATGTTATGACAGAGCCATCAGTAGAGCGAATTAATCATATTTATTTGGCTCAAAACAGTGACTTAATTTTAATTGCCCCAACGACGGCTAATATGATCGGCAAGATTACCAACGGAATAGCTGATGATATGCTGTCGACAGTTTGTATGGCAACCCCAACTACAACGCCTAAACTGTATGCCCCAGCTATGAATACTAAGATGTACGAGCAGCCTGTTACTAAGGAAAATAGAGAAAAGCTTGCTCGCTATGGCTATCAGGAAATTGAACCTGTTGTTGAACGGTTAGCTTGTGGAGATATTGGAATTGGTGCAATGGCAAAAGTACCCGATATTGTGTCACGAGTGATGACTGAGTTGGGCTTGCCGACAGTATAATCTTGGAAATGAAATTGTTGCTTAATAATTGTGAAATTAGCAGGAGGTAGGACCGTTGTCCTACCTCCGTTTTAGTGATGATCAGTTAATCAATGTGAGGAATTAAGGGAGATTTTAGTTCCGTGGTAAAGATAGCTATAAAGATTAAGATTTTGTTGTTGAATCTCGACAATGTTAAGAGAATCTGTGACTGGAAGCTGTTTTTCTTCAAAAAACTGACAAATTTCTTTCAAATGGCTATAGGCAATTTGTTGATGGCGGTGATCAATGGTCAAATCTAGCTTGATTTCTTGCCCTTGTTTAGTTGTTATCAAAAAATAAAAAGGATCTTGAGTTGATAAGAGCATCATGGGAAGTAAGTCATATTGAAAAGGACTTATTTGAAACAAATCGAACGCCTTTTTTTGGTAAACGAGCTCAATTGTTGATAGATCCGTATAAGCCACATTAGTTAATAAGTTCCTCTCTTTTTTTTGGAGAATAGCCATGGTTCGTCTTAGTTGGGAGCGAAAGTTAGTTGTCGGTGGTAAGTACCACAGCCCTTTTTTTTCTAAAATCCAATGTTGGTAAACTAAATCAACGGCGATAGTATAGAAAAAGAAAATAGAAAGTAACAAGACTAATAGAAAAGTCAATGTTCCCCAGACTAGTGAAGAAGCGGCGATGGTTACAGTAAAGGCAATCGCACAACTAATAATCAATGGACGTTTTAAAAACTGTTTTTTTACTGAGCGACTTTGGCCGACACTGAACGGAAGTGGTAGAAATTTTTCACCCATAATTAATTCATCAATTGATTGATTAAAGAGGCGCCTCAGAGCGATTAAGTTGTCGATACTAGGGTAGCTTTCGCCTGTCTCCCATTTTGAGATTGACTGTCGAGAGATTCGTAATTCGTGAGCTACTGCATCTTGAGTAAGTCCGTTTGCTTCTCGGTAATATTTTAAATTCTCAGCTAGTTTCATACTGGATAACCTCCTCTTTTGTTAGTTTCAGTATACAAGGAAGTGCCAGAAAAATAACTGTTTTTTTCGCACTTATTGGTTGCGTCCACGTAGAATGCGGGTTTTCAGGAGGTTGTAACAATTATGTAACAAAAAAGCAGGAAGAATAAACGTTCTTCCTACTGCTTTTTTTACGAATGGTATAAGTGTATTATAGATAGTTTCCAATTTCTGTTAGCCAGTCTGATTCATTGGCCAAGACTTTACCATTAAGTTTGACCAAACCGATGGTGTAGAGATTTGCGTATGGAAATTGTGATTCGGCTACTTCTTGGAGAGCTGCTAATTTTTCTGGTGAATTTGCTCCTTGTTGGCGACTATCAGAGAAAAGAGCGACTATGGGAATTCCAGCTTGATAGGCTACGCCGATTTCTGATGCTACGCCGACGTCAATTACAGGGCCATCAAGAATGGCGATCATAACTTTACTTGCCAGAAGTGCATCTGTATCGTATTTAGCGATAGTCATTGAATCAGCATAATTACTTTTATCGTTAATACTCATCTGTTCTTGTGGGACATAAAATGTTTCTTCAGGGTAACGGTCGCGCAGCTTGTTGACAAGATAGTCGTTGTACTGCAACTCCATATTTGAAAAAAGTGGTGCAGCGTAGTATAGTTGTTTAGGCATGAAAAAAACTCCTTTACTATTTTATTAATATTACATGCTACCTATAGATTAGCGATTTTGTAATATATTGTAAAGGAATTGTTATATTTCTCTTAAGGTTTTCGAGTATAATGTAGGAGTGAAGCTTTTAAAAGAGACAATAATTATGTAAGATATAAAGGGTAATGAAAGGTGTTGTGGGTGTTGAAATCACGGAAAATAACCTATCTAATGGTTCTAACTGTATTAGTTGCAACAGTTATGCCAAGTATAACTTTAGCTGAGTCTGTAGAAGATATTAAAACAAAAGAAGCTGAAGTCAAAAAAGAAGGCGAATCAATTAACGCAGAAATCGATACAGTCGTTGCAGAAGTTAACAGTAAATATCAAGATTTAGCAAAACTAGACACACAAATTTCTGAATCACGGAAAGAAATAGAAAAAACAGAAACAGATATTATTGCTACGCAAGAGAGTATTGAAAAACGGACTGAGGTCGTTGCAGAACGAATGAAAGATGCTCAGTTACGTGGAGTCGGTCAAAGTTCACTGCAAGCTCTGTTAGAAGCTGATAGTTTCTCAGATTTTATTAATCGGGCCTATGCTGTGACAGTTTTGCAAAATGCAGAAAAAACTAAAATTGATTCTTTATATGAAGACAAAGAAAAATTGAGTCAATTAGAAACAAAATTAGTTGAGACACAAACGAATTTAGAGACACAACAAGAGACAGCAAAAACTGAAAAAGAAGCTCTAGATACGGAAGTAGCTGGACTAAAAGAAAAACTTTCAGCAAATGCCTCTACTTTAAATAGTCTAACAACTGAACGAATTAATAAAGAGAATGCAGCTCGAGAAGCGGCTGTTGCTAAGGCAGCTGAAGAAGCACGACTTAAAGAAGAAGCAGCTAAACAAGTAGTTGAGACGCAAACTTCAACAAGTAATTCTGAGTCAACTGATTCTAGTTCGAATGCAGGAGACACAGCAGGTGGCCAACAACCGACCCCTCCTGGGCCGACACCGACGCCACCAGCAGTGACACCCCCAGCTACTGGAGGTATTTCTGGTCAAGCAACGGCTTATGTTGCAACAGGTAATAATACTGCGACTGGGACAGTTCCAACGCCAGGTAGAACAATTGCGGTAGATCCAAGTAAGATTCCTTTAGGTAGTCGAGTTCAAATCGAAGTTCCTAGTATGCCACAGTATTCTGGCGTATATATTGCTGAAGATACAGGCGGAGCGGTCAATGGTTATATTATTGACATCTTTGTTGGTAGTAACCCAGAAGCTATTCAATTTGGGCGTCGTCAAATTAATATTACCGTATTATAAGATTTAGAATATGAACCCATCAGTTAAATTTGATGGGTTTTTTGTTTGGAGTAATAGGTATGCAACGTCATATTTAGGTTGGTTGCAAGGGTTGTTTACCCATAGAAACTCATGACATGGTTGACTTTTCTTAAAGAGACTCGTACAATTTTTAATGAGAGTAAATTAGGAGGGAAAAATGTGATACGTTCAGCAAATAAATCTGATGTTAATCAGGTAGTACCGTTAATTATGATTATTTTAAAAGATATGGAGCTAGAATTTTTACAGAAATATGGCGAAGAAACTTTAAAAGCAGTTTTGACAGAAGCATTTAGTGATGAGACCTTCCGGTATAGTTACACACGTGGAATTATTTTAGAAGAAGAGGGCGAGATATTAGGGGTTGCTTTTGGTTATTTAGCGGAAGATGAAAAAATCATAGATCAGCCACTGGCAGCTATTTATACAAACTTTGGAATTCCAGAGGATGAAGTGATGTTTACAGATCAAGAGGCCTTTGATAATGAATGGTATTTAGATAGCATTGCGGTTCGTGAAGATCAGCAAGGACGCGGTATCGGTGCTCAGTTGTTAGAGGCGTTACCAAGGTTTGCAACCGAAAAAGGAGCCTGTCGGATTGGACTAAGTGTGGATGATGGGAATCCTCGTGCGAAGCAACTTTATCTTCGTCATGGCTTTAAGGAAGTTGGTCGAGCTACGATCAGTGGTCACTCGTACGATCATATGCAAAAAAATATTTAACTAAAAAGGATGAGACCACATATATAGTGATCTCATCCTTTTTATTAGTCAAAACTTAAATTTGGTAGGTGTTTTTTAGAGGAGGCGATGTTCTTTTTGCGATTCAATAGCCAGTAATCAAGAACTGCAGCAATACAAATACAAAGAGGCGCCTCTTCTTCTTTAGCTATTTCGAGGGAGTAAAAATCACCAGTGGTCAAAGTAGCCTTTTCCATCTTCATGACACACCGGTTTAAGTGATAGATGGCATATTCATGATTTCCAATGTCACCGATTACCACCCAACCAAGTTGGTGAACATAATAAAAATCGCGATTAAAAGAAAGTATTCGTTGTAATGAACCGACTTTTTCAAATTCATGATAGAGATCGAAGCGAGAGCCGTATTTAAAAGCAAAATTTGCTTGTTTAATGCTAGCGACGATGTCACCATTCATTTGATAGAGAGAAAGAACGTCACCTCGCATGCCCCAGCGACCAACCATTAGGTAGAGTGATTCGCCGTGTTGATTTTTGATTACCGTACGACTGCTGCTGGCTAATAAGTTTTGGCGAATATAGTAGTGGGTCATTGAATCACACCTTTCTCAAACTAAGTGGTTTCTATGGTAGTTGTAGTTTATTACAAATTTTCTTCGATTGCGCGAATAATTGCTTTCCCTACACCAGCTTCCATATGATGGTCGGTTTCGTAACGAGCGACATGCTTCACGCCTTCTTCTGCATTGCCCATAGCAAAGCTAACGCCAGCAACTTCCAACATGCTGACATCGTTGAAGTTATCGCCAATAGTCATGACCTCTTCTAATGGAATGCCAAGATCTTTTGCAATATGTTTAACCGCAATCCCTTTTTGTGCGTCTACATGGTTAATTTCAATGTTGTTACCGAAGGAAGACGTGACAATCAAGTCTGGTAATTTTTCGACTTCTTTACGCAAGGGATCAAGTACTTTTGCTCCTTCTTGTGAGAATACGATAAATTTTAAAAACTTCACGTGTTCGTCTGCCACGAGCTCTTGGTAGTCACTGACATAATTAATATCAAGTAGTTCTAAGTGAGCAGCGGCCATAGCAATCGCCATTTTAAAAGTTAAATGTGGTAATTGGTTGGCTAACATAATTGCCGCATTTTCGATTCGTTGAAGTTGATTGTCAGAGTATATGCCATGATCAGTGGCAATTTCAAAGTAAACATTGTGAGCTTGCAGAACAGAAATGATTTTTTTGGCATTTTCTCGCTTAAAATCGATGGTAAATAAGATATTTCCGTCCTTATCAAAGGCTTGAGCGCCGTTCACTGCGATCATCGGACAACTGATACCAGCTTCATCTAAAGGTGGTTTAGCCTCTGTGTACCCGCGTCCTGTTGCAACCATAAATTGAATGCCTTTTTCCTCTGCAAAATGGATAGCATCGATATTTTCTTGAGGCACATTCATCCGTGTCCCTAATAATGTTCCGTCCATATCTGATGCAATTAATTTAATCATCTAATTTCCTCCTAATGAATTGGTTTTCTTTAGTAAAGTTGTAGTCAATGATGGCTAATGTCAGACATAATGTCGTCCACTCTAGTTTACCATTTTTTTGTCAATTCAGCATGTAAAGTTGTTGTCAGCTTTCTGAAAGTAAGCTGGGATATAAAATCGTTTTGCTCCGAGCGTTATGTCACTCCGATACCTTAGCACTCTTTGATGTTTCATATAGGAGTTAATGTGATCGTAACATAGTAAAACGTAGTGAGCCAACTTTTGTTCCACTTTCCTTTTTTATGCAGTTGCCACTTGAGTGTCACCGATTGTTTTAGTATGCTAGTTATTAAAGGATGTGAGTTATGTGAGACAGTTACCAACAAATGGTTGGCATGATTTATTAGTAGAAGAGGCAAAAAAGCCTTATTGTCAGGCGTTGCAAGATTTTTTGGATATGGAGTATCAAACAACAACAATTTATCCAGCTGAGGATCGGATATTTGAGGCACTCAATCTGACTTCTTACGAAGAAGTTAAAGTGGTTATTTTGGGACAAGACCCTTATCATGGGCCAAATCAGGCTCACGGACTAAGTTTCTCAGTGTTGCCTGGCAATAAAATTCCTCCGTCATTACGAAATATTTATAAAGAGTTAGCCAGTGATTTAGGTTACCAATCGGTTGCGCATGGGTATTTGGAAAAGTGGGCACGACAAGGCGTGTTACTTTTGAATACGGTTTTAACAGTGAGAGATGGGCAAGCTAATTCTCATCGAAATCGTGGGTGGGAGAAGCTGACTGATGAGATTATCAAGAAGTTGAATGAACGAAAAGAACCGATTGTATTTATTTTGTGGGGCAAGCCTGCTCAAACAAAAGGCAAGATGATTGATGGGACGCGGCACCTTATTTTGGAGGGCCCCCACCCAAGTCCACTATCTGCCCACCGTGGTTTTTTTGGCACACGACCGTTTTCAAAAACCAATCAAGCTCTTGTGGCTAATGGTCAAAAACCAATTGATTGGCAATTGCCTGAAACTGTATGATAAGCTTCTTTAATCTGTATCACTAAATAAATGACAACGGGATGAAGAGTCGATTAAGTTATGAATAAAATAATGTGATACAGCTAATTTAAACTGTTCTTTTTAAGTGATTGGGTGTATGATAGAGAAGAAAGAAATAAACCAATTATTGGAGGTACTATAGTGGATATTTTTGAAGGCTTAAAGGAACAAATTCAAGGGAAAAATGTTAAGATTGTTTTTCCAGAAGGAACGGATTTAAGAGTGCTTGGTGCAGCAATTCGATTAAGTGCTGAAGGCTTGTTAGAACCTATCGTTATTGGTAACGAGACAGAGATTGAAGAAATTGCTAATAGTCGTGGCCTAAGAACATCTGGTTTGACGTTGATCAATCCAGAAACATATCCTGAGTTTGATGAAATGGTAGCTGCTTTTGTTGAGCGCCGTAAAGGTAAAGTGACAGAAGATCAAGCTAGAACGATTTTAAAAGATCCTAACTACTTTGGTACAATGCTAACTTATATGGATAAAGCCGATGGCATGGTTAGTGGTGCGATTCACTCAACAGGTGACACTGTTCGTCCTGCCTTACAAATTATCAAAACTAAACCTGGTATCAGCCGTACAAGTGGTGCCTTCCTAATGGTTCGTGGTCGTGATGAAGAAAAATACATTTTCTCTGATTGTGCGATTAACGTTAACCCAAATGCGCAAGAATTAGCTGAGATTGCTGTTGCAAGTGCTAAAACAGCTGAAATGTTTGGCATTGATCCTAAGGTGGCAATGTTGAGTTTTTCTACGAAAGGCTCTGCTAAGTCAGAAGAAGTTACAAAAGTTGAAGAAGCAACTAAAATCGCCCAAGAATTGGCACCAGAGTATGAAATTGATGGCGAGTTACAATTTGATGCGGCTTATGTTGCCTCTGTTGGTCAACAAAAAGCACCTGATTCAAAGGTAGCGGGTCAAGCAACAGTCTTCGTTTTCCCTGAAATTCAATCAGGTAACATTGGCTATAAAATTGCTCAACGTTTCGGTAACTTTGAAGCAATTGGACCAATTTTACAAGGGTTAAACAAACCTGTTTCTGACTTATCTCGTGGTTGTAACGAAGAAGAAGTATACAAATTATCGATTATTACTGCAGGACAATCATTAATGAAATAAAGAATAGACAAAACTACTCAGCGTTGTTGGGTAGTTTTTTTTTGTCTGAATGAGTATACTAGGTTAAGAAGATTATTTCGTCTATTTTTTTTAAGAGAGGTCAAAATATGTGTGAGATTAATTTAAGAAATGAAGTGGATACGCAAATAGTTGCTGAAAAAATTGGTGGGATGCTAGAGAGTGGCGATTGTTTGGTTTTGACAGGGGAGCTAGGAGCAGGTAAAACAACCTTTACTAAAGGAATTGCAAAGGGATTGGGAATCGAGCAGATGGTAAAGTCACCAACCTATACGATTGTTCGTGAATACCGTAAGGGCCGGCTGCCTTTGTTTCATATGGATGTTTACCGATTAGAGGATGGTGCTAGCGAGCTAGGTCTGGATGAGTATTTTGAATCAGAAGGTGTCACGATTGTCGAGTGGGGGAAACTGATTGAAGCTGAACTACCGGATACGTATGTTGAATTAATTTTGACTTATCAGGAAACGGTAGATAGTCGTGGACTTGAGTTTTCTCCAGGGCCACAGGGTGGAGCATTACTAAACCGAATTAAGGCAGTTTTATAAGGAGTCATTAGACTAGCTACAACCACCAAAAAAAGAGTCAGGGATTTAGGGGTCACTATAATCCTAGACTCTTTTTTGTTGAAAATAAATTTACATGTATTTAACTAGTTTCTTTAACGGATCAACACCAAATTGATTGGCTTGATATAATAAAATATTAGCGCAAGCTAAGCTATCATCCAAGGCATTATGATGATTGTCCAAGGTGATGCCAAGCTTATCACTTACTGTGTTTAGTTTATGATTTTCAAACTCTGGAAAGAGCTTTTTACTGGTGCGGACCGTACAAAGTGATAAATAATGTGGCTGTTCAAGGCCATAGTAATCAAGACAACCTTTTAAGACACCACAATCAAACGTAGCATTGTGAGCAACAATCAATCGATTTTCCTGAAAGTAATCTTGAATCTCGCGCCAAACCTCAGGAAATTTTGGGGCATCAGCAACATCTTCGGGGTGAATCCCGTGAATTTGAATATTTTTCCAATGGAACTCTGTTTCAGGTTTTATAAGCGAGTAGTAACGTCCCACAATTTGGTCATCTTGGACCATGATTAGGGCGACGGAACAGGCGCTATGTTTTTGAAAATTGGCCGTTTCAAAGTCAAAGGCGATAAAGTTCATAGTGATAGGACTCCTTACTGAATAGGGTGTAATGATCCACAGTTGAGTCATCTTGAGTAATTATATAGTTCAACACGCTTTATTTAGAAAAGAATGTTAAGTTGATGACCTCTGTTCCTTCTATTATAGCTCATTTTATAGAAAGAAAAAAGGAAGGAGGGGATTTCCTCACTTCCTTCTTAAGCTACTGTGTTGATTTTTTTCGACGTTTACGTCGGCGTGATCCTTTTGCTTTTTTTCTAGCGCGCTCTTTTTCGGCTTGTAGTTGTCTTTTTTTTCTATGATACAAGAAAAGACCTAAAATAGTCAGTATGATAACAATGACCAGGATTAACAGCCAAAATAAGAGAGAGGAATCCTTTTTAGGTGAAGGTTCCTGTTTGTTTTCAGTCATTTTTTGACTTGTTGAAGTAGCCAATCTGCTGACTGAACTTTCTGATGTTTCACTTAGAGGAGTCGCAATGGGTTCTTGTGTCATGATTTTGCCTGTGACAAAATCAAAATTGACATCGGCTGACTTATCATTGATAACATCCATGATGTTGATAGTAGTAGTTTCCAAGTTGTCAGGAATAGGGACAGAGAAATTACCTTCTTCATCGGCTGTTATTGTGCCGACAATATCAGCTAGTGAGACATTGGCATCTGGTGCCGTTTTCCCTGTTAGAGTATGGGTTTCTTTGTCATAAACTAAATCACCAATTAAGGTTGCATCGGTTTCTTCAGCAAAGGCTAAAGGGGTTAAACTTAAGCTAAGAATCAGTATGACTGCCACGTGTAAGAATTTTTTTATCATGGTAGGGAGAGCCCTCCTTTTTTAGTTAATGATTAATTCTACGGGACAATGATCGCTACCCAAAATTTCGTTATGGATGGTTGCTTCAACTAATCGATCATTTAAACGCTCAGATGTGACAAAATAATCGATTCGCCAACCAGCATTGTTTTGCCGAGCGTTGAAACGGTAACTCCACCATGAATAGGCGCCTTCTAAATCTGGATAAAAATGACGGAAAGTATCAACGAAGCCTTCATTTAATAATAAACTGAATTTTTCGCGTTCTTCATCAGAGAAACCGGCATTTTTACGATTAGTTTTCCAATTTTTTAAGTCAATATTTTCATGAGCAACATTTAAATCACCACATAAAATTACTGGTTTTTGAGCATCTAGCTGATTCAAATACGCTTTGAAATCTTCTTCCCATGTCATACGGTAGTCTAATCGCTTCAGTTCATTTTGGGAATTAGGGGTATAGCAGGTTACTAAGAAAAAGTCAGGATATTCGAGTGTAATAACGCGACCTTCTTGATCGTGATGCTCAATCCCGATTCCATAAGTGACTGAAATGGCCTCTTCTTTGGCAAAAATAGCGGTGCCAGAGTACCCTTTTTTGACTGCGTAGTTCCAATACTGGTGATAACCAGGTAACTCTAAGTCTATCTGTCCTTCTTGAAGTTTTGTTTCTTGGAGACAGAAAAAATCTGCGTCTAACTCGTTAAAAATGTCAATAAAGCCTTTTTTTACAACAGCACGCAAGCCATTGACATTCCATGAGATAAATTTCATAATGGATATCCTCCTCAAGTTTCTTCCTATATTGTATCGGATATTTGATCTGACGTCATGTTTTTCTTGCTGAATGAGAGAATAATTCAGTGGAAATAATTTTAAGAATCGTTTCGGCTGAAAGGCTAGGACAGATTAGTGGAGAAAAAATGGCGTGCAACCTTATTGCAACATAGTTGCAATTGCTTAGAGAAACAGCGAATTGATACGGTTGCTGAGTTACTTAGCGCGAAAAAAGTTGCATGCAACAAGGCTCGTCTAGTATTATTAAGGAAGTTATTCTACAGTAAACTTACAGAGGAAGTGATGAGATGAAATTTGGGGACCAATTAAGAATTGAGCGAAACAAGCGCGAATTGACACAGGAAGCAGTTGCTACAGAATTATTCGTGTCACGACAAACAATATCTAGCTGGGAGACGGGTCGTAGTTACCCAGACATTGATAGCTTGATTGCCTTGAGTAATCTTTATGACATTTCTCTGGACAGATTATTGAAGGAGGACAATGGTATGGTAGAAGATATTAGGAGAAAGGCAGCAATGAAGGAGAGTCAGTTACTTTTAGGAGCAAGCTCAGTTGTTAACCTGCTATTGCTAGGATTAGTGTTATTGAAGGCGAATGGCGTTAATGGTTTTGATATTGGCAACAATTCCATTATCTTGCTAGTGTTAATCATGTTTGGCAATTTAGTTATTCTCATGTATGCAAAAACGAAATTAATTCAACTAGCATCGAAAAAGGACACGGGAATTCAGCGAAGGGTTCAACAGTTAGTGTTGCCACTCTCATTTACAGTTGGTGTCGGCTTGTTGATTGCTTCAAGGATATCAGGAATTGTGACGAAAGAAAATAGTACTCATGTGTTAGGATTAGGCTCTGGAATTATCGTCGGTGTTTTAGTTGCGTGGGCAATCAAGCAATTGATCAAGCGATTTAGGAAGGCAGAGTAAGAAAAAAGAAGGCGAGATAAAAGTGACCTCACTTTTGTCTCGCCTTCTTTTTAGGTTGTTTGTTCAAATGTGCCGTATACAGTAATTTGTTGGTTGGCAACCATAGTCTGTCCTTTAGCGATGACGGTGTCAATGTCTAGTGTCTCAGCATCTAGGAGACAAAGGTCAGCATCAAAGCCAGCCGCAATTTGTCCTTTGGTTGTCAATTTCAAAATGGTTGCAGGATTGATTGTGACAGCTCTCAAAATAGTTTCCAGTGGTATTTCTTGCTCGAAGAAAGCATCTTTTATACAGATAAGCAATGCTTTTGAGCTGCCTACTCCTAAGCCGATAAACTCATTATTGTCATCGAAGTAAGGTAAGCTTCCTTGGCCATCTGAGGACATCGTGAAATTAGTTAGGTCGATGCCTTCCGCAATCAACCGCTTTAGACCTTTAGCGAAGCTGACTTCTCCATCTTGTTCTTCCCAAAATAGGGGGTTGTCACTAGCTGTGAAGTCGATAACGCCGCCTCGTTTGGCAAAGTCAAGACAGGCTTCAAAAACCTCTGGTGTGCGATTAGCGTGAGTAGGTAAGAATTGACTGATAGGAATCTCAGTTTCTTCAATGACACGATTGATTAAATCAAGTTTGCGCTGACCGCCGCCAAGATGGACATTAACGATGCCTGCTTTGTTTGATAACATGCCACCGACACGGGCATCTGCGACGGCTCTGCTAAATTCTTCAAAAGTTGGTTGTGATGATCGATGATCTGAGATCGCAATTTCCCCAATACCAATGACCTTGTCAATAATCATAAAATCCTTAATTAGGGAATCACTGATCGGATCAATTGGTAACCGGTAAGAACCCTCATAAAGATAAGTTGAGAGTCCTTCGATCTCTAATCCCTTAGCTTTAGCGATTAGGGCAGTCATATCGCGACCAACCCCATCTGTTCCCAAGCAACCAACCACGGTTGTAACGCCAGCTGTCGTAAGGTTGCTTAGTGTGACCTCTGGTGTGCGATTTTGAAAACCGCCCTCACCGCCACCACCAAGTAGATGAAAGTGACAGTCGATGAAGCCAGGTGTTAGTATTTTCCCCGTGCCATCAATTTCCTCAACGGCAAAGGGCAGTTCGGTTAATTTAATCTGGCCCTCAATCAAGTGAATTTTATCGTTAACAATTAAGACATCTTTCAGACCGAGATACTCAGGTGCGTAAACAGTAGCTTGACGAATTAGTTTCACGGTAAGACCTCGTTTCTATGTAGGATTAATTACTGCAAACCGATTAGGACAGCAATAATGATGAAGGCTGTTCCCAAAACAAAGAGAAAGCCTTGCATTTTAATTTGGAATTTAGCCCATTTTGTCCAATCAATACGAGCCACACCAAGAACGCCGATTAAGCTAGCGGAAACAGGTGTAAAGGCATCAACGAAACCAGCTCCTAATTGGTAAGCTAGGACTGCAACTTGACGAGAGACACCTAGAATATCTGCTAACGGTGCCATGATTGGCATCGTTAGAGCCGCTTGTCCGGAATTAGACGTCACTACTAAGTTAAATAAGCTTTGGAAGATATACATAAACCATGCGCCGATCATGCTAGGTACGCCGGTCAATAGGTTCCCAATACTGTAAAGCATCGTATTTAGAGCAGAAGGGACGTTTGCATCGGCTCCGCCTAACACTAATAGGATACCTTTAGCCATTCCCACCACAATTGCTGTGCCGGCCAAATCAGCCACACCAGATTGGAAAGAAGAGGCAATTTCATTGATCCCCATATCGTTTAGTTTAAAGATAACAGCGATAATCCCTGCAACTAAGCCCATAACGAAAAATTGAGACGCGATTTCTGGTATGTAGTAGCCTTTGGCAGTCACACCCCAAATAATCCAAATCAAAACGGCAAGCATTTCCAATAGAATTAATTTATGACCTAGAGTAAAAGGCTTTTGTTCTTCGGTTGTAGTAGCAATTCGATCACGGAAGTACTGATCAGATTGATGAGTTGTTGATAAAACTGGTTTTTTACGAATCCGCTCAGCGTAGACCATCATATAGCCTGCTGAAAGAGTTGTGATAACAACCCACATAGTTAGTCGGAAGGTAGCACCAGATAGGACAGGAACCCCTGCAATCCCTTGAGCGACAGCGATACTGAAAGGACTCATCCATGAGGCGGCATTTCCAATTTGAGAGGCGACATAGGTTGCGGTAATCGCGACAATTGAGTCATAGCCAAGAGCGATTACAAATGGCACCATAATCATTGCAAAAGGGATAACCTCTTCGGCCATTCCAAAAGTGGCGCCACCTAGTGAGAACATAAAGAAGATAACAGGTAGAGCTAAACGCTCTAAGCCACGGGTTTTGTTGATAAACGCATAAATACCAGCGTCAATTGCGCCAGTTGCCATGATGATTCCGAATGACCCACCGACCACTAAAATAAGTGCGACAATCCCCACAGCTGAGCCATATTTATCGCCAGAGGTAAGACCTTCAAAGATATAATTTAGGAAACCAAATCCACCAAAATCATCGGTTCCCCATAGATTAGCTGTTTTATGTAGCTTTTTATCGGTATCATAGATTTTTTTACCGTAAAGATCGTATAAAACATCATCTGTTAAGGACAGTTCATCCAGAGCATCTTGTGACAGCTCTTTTTCACCGTCTGCCAGTGTAGCTTTGAGTGCGTTTTGATCAACATCAAGCTCGCTTAAAGCCGTTTGATCTGTTGCTAGATCCTCTAGCTGATCAAAGACAAATGATTGATTGAGGGCGTAGCTATAGCGGAATGATTCTTTGTCAAGAACCGTTCTAGTGGTCATTTGACCATCTGCTCCTTCAATTTCCACTTCATTTACACTAAATTTTCCTGCAGGAATTAAAAATGTTAATAACCAACAAGCGATAACCACTCCGAAAATAATCGCATAAGTATGAGGTGTCTTGATTTTGGTTAAATCGCGCTTTGGCGCGTTATTAGACTTTTTAGTCATTGAATTACTCCTCCTTTTGATTACTATGAATTCAGCATAGTTCTATGCATAAAAATTCAAAGACAAGTATGAGTATATCATAAAAACTCACCTTTGTAGCGAGGATATTGTCAAATCATTAGGAGTTAATGAGGAAGTTTCTAATTATCATTTTTTAACCGTTTTTTTATAAAGAAGTGACGCGACTATTTGGCTATATTAGATAGGAATATAATGAAGAAAAGTTAGGAGTGTTGTAGTAGAACAACTAGTTGGTAACGAGGTTGGTTGAGAAAGAGACGGACAATACAAAGCAACACAATAGCTGACTCCCTTACATTATCAGCTATTGTGTCAGGCTATTATTACGCTGCGTTAGCCATAACAATCAGATTAATATCATCGTTAATACATGTTTGAAGAGTGATTCGTTCGCCACCACCAGAGCCGACGATAGCATCAGAATAACTTTGACCATCTGAGATGCCAGTCGCGTAGTCATCTACTTGAATAAGTTGGTTGACTGTATAGTAAGTTGGGGTACCAGCGCCGTCAGTTACAGTGATTTGGCTACCATTAGAGAGTGAAAATAATGTCCCAAAAACACCTGGATTATGTCCGATAAAGTGAGTATTGGCTCCGTCACTTCCTGATTGAACAGCAGCCCCTCCCCAAGTTGCAATGACATTTGGGTTGCTATCAATAACAGCTTGACCACTTCCTTGTCCTGCATTCTCATAAGAAATACTGATGCCACCAAGATACATCGTGTTTGGTGCCCAAGCTGGTTCGCTTGCTGGAGCGGGTTGGCTTTCAGCCGGTGCTTCTGCAACTACCACTGATTCAGCAATTTCTTCGTAAACAGGTGCTTCTTCCACAGGTTGAGCCTCAACGGAGCTACTGGTGTCAGTGACCTCTGGCTCAGTGGCTTGAACTGGGGCACTAACGTGGATGGTGATGGTGTTAGTTGTGACGTGATGTACATCATCTTCGGCCGTTAATGTGACTGCTTGATCGCCGACTTTGTCTGTCGTAAAGTCACTAGCGGTTACTGTTACGCTTTTACCTGCATAATCTTTAGCAGTCACCCCTGTTAAAACATCAACTTTGGTTCCTTGAGTAACCGCCCAATCTTTCTGGCCAATCATTTTAGGCGGTTCGGTTTCTTTATTTTTTGCAGTTGCTTTAATTAAGACTGCTTCTTTACGTTTCTTTTCAATTCTTTCTTGTGCAGCAAGATGCGAGCTTCGGGCGTAAAATAGGGTTCCGGTAACACCTATAATTGTCACTAAAGCCATCAAACTAATTATTAACTTTTTTTTCATTTTAATCCCTCCATGTAATGGTAAATGGTGAGATTTTGCCTTTATCGATAAAATTAAAATCTGCTTTCTTTTGCTACACTTATCATACGACCAGAAAGGGCGAATGTGGATAATTTTGCCTATTTCCATTGAAAAGCAAGCGTTATTTTAATTTGTAGTTGTTGATATGGCGTACTTTATAGTCTATTTTTCAATTTTTGCTTATCATTATGAAGAAAGTTGCTATCATTCTATTTCATTTCACTTATTTTATAAAATAGAGTGAGAATACTGTTTTTAATAGGTGTATTATTAAAATGTTTGTGAATTTTTAAAAATCAAGAAAAGTAAAAAGACATATTGTTATTGAAAACGTAATTAAATTCTATTTACCATTACAATTAAATTAACAGCATCGTTCACACATGTCTGTAAAGTAATCCGCTCACCGCCACCAGAGCCAATAATCTGTTCAGAGTAATCTTGTCCGTTAGATATGTCAGCGGCATAATCGTCAACTTGGAGAAGTTGGTTGACTACATAGTAGGTTGGTGTGCCAGAACCATCAGTAACAATGAGTTGATCGCCAATACCAAGGGAGAACAGCACATTAAAAATCCCTGGATTATGCCCAATAAAGTGGGGATTTGCACCATCAGTTCCAGATTGTACAGCTGAGCCACCCCAAGTAGCGATGACGTCTGGATTAGTGTCAATGACACTTTGGCCAGTTGCTTGTCCCGCGTTAACATATGGAATCGTCATTCCCCCAACATACATTGTGAACGGAGCCCATGTGGGTTGGCTAGATAGGTTAGTAGGTTCTGGCACAGAGATTTCCTCACTGGCTGTCTCAGCAGGGGCTTCTGTTGCAGGCTCTGGAGCTGGAACGGTTGCGTCAGTCGTAGTTGGTTGATTATCACTTGTGTCAGCGGCCTTGACCTGTACATTAATTTCTTTAGTTGATTTATTATGAGAGCCGTCTTCAGCAGTAATAGTGACACGATAGGTTCCCACAGTTTCTTTAGGAAAGTCGCTAGCACTTAATTTAATCGTCTTGTCTCGATTGTCAGTTGCAGTCACCCCATCTAAAACATTGATTGGATCGCCTTGAGTGATAATCCAATCCTTTTGTCCACTGATAACAGGGGCTCTATGTCTTTTTCTTCGCTAATAATGGTTTCTTTTGGTGTTTCTGTGGCCGCTACTTTTTTATCTTGGATATATGATAAGGTCCCGGCAACGCTCATCACACTCACTAAAACTAAGCCACTTATTAAAGTATTTTTTTTCATCGTTATCCCTCCACAAATAATAAATGGTGAGATTTTTCTTTTGTCGACAAAATTAAAATCTACTTTTTTTTTACAAAAATATAATAAAAAAAATCAAAAAAATGTTAAGTGTTATGTTTTGAAAATTTCTGTCAAATTTTGCATATCGATATGCAATTGATGAAGTGTGATAAAAAGCCGTTTTAGTCTAGAAGGTAGGTTACCAACCAGATGAGAAATGGTTGGGTGGGAAATTAAGGTGAAGTGTGATATCTGCTAAAATGATGATAATCATGTATCCTAATTTTAATTGGAAAAGTGAGCGGAATTAGGGTATTGTAAGAATGACTATTATTTTTATCATCTTTTTTTAGCAAAATATAAAGAGATTTGCTAGTGCTGAATCATAAAAAAGTCTATGGTTAAGATATCGAAAGGAAGTTATCAATGACTATCACGCATCAATTAAAACAGTATCATAAAAAGTATGGCTGGTCTCAAGAGGAATTGGCAGAAAAAGTATTTGTTTCTCGTCAAACTATCTTTAATTGGGAAACAGGACGAAGTTATCCGGATCTTCGTAGTTTATTAATGCTGAGTGAGCTCTTTGATATTTCTTTAGATGAATTAGTTAAAGGAGACTTGAAGATGATGAAAAATGAATTAGAAATAGGTAAAATGAATAAGTACAGTCTAGGAATGTTTGGAGGATGGGTTTCACTGGTGCTAGCAACTTCGTTAGTTGTAGTAGTTGGCTTCTATGGCTTCTTGTTAATGGCATTAGCAGTTGCTTGGTTATTCTACTGTGCCTTTAAACTAGAAAGGGTTAAAAAGGCTCATAACATTCAAACCTATGCGGAAATTACGGCCTTTATGGAAAATAAAGAACCGCAAGAGCACGTAATAGATAAAGAGCATTGAAAAGGTGAAAAAGTGCTACTGATGATGGCATCAGTAGTTATGACACTAGTTGCGTTAATGATAGTCACGTTCTTGTTGAAGCAATTTATTTAAATAATTACTTAAAAAAGCTATCAGATGAGGTGAAATACCCGTCTGATAGCCTTTTTATGGTAGCTGAATTTCTTGTTTGATGACGGCTTGTCCGCCAATGAAAACTTGTTTTAAGGTTTGGTCGATGACCGTCAGTTCGGCTAAAATTTTTCCTGTTTGATCAGCTGTTTGTCGTCCTTGTCTAAAGTCATATCTAAGTTTAGTGTGGTTGACATGCTTGAATAAGTAGCAGGCGAGCGCTGCATTAGAAGTTCCAGTCGCGTATTCTTCATCGATACCAACTGATGGAGCAAAATTGCGGCATAGGGTTGGCAACTGGTTGTCCTCTGGTAGCGTAAAGACATGGTAGCCAATAATAGTTAGCTCCTTTGAAATAGCTGAGATTTTTTTGAAGTCAGGTTGTAAATTTTGCAGTATAGTTGAGTTCTTAACAGGAATCATTAGGTCTTTTAAGCCAGTCGAAACAATTGTTAATGGGAGCTCCGTTAACAAATCTGTCACAGATAAACCAAGAGAGTTGGCAATCTCTTGGTTGTTTGGTTGTAAGTCGTAGAAAACAGGCAATTGCTGTTCCATAAAAATGGTCCCATCCTCTGATAAAGATATCGCAAAAGAACCCGCTTTAGTATGGATGGTTTGATATTTTTCTACAAGTAATTGCAGATGATTTAGTAAATGAAAAGCCGCGATTGTTGCATGACCACACAAAGGAACTTCAGCTAAGGGGGTAAAATAGCGACAGTTAAACTCGGTTTGATTTATAGGCGCTACAAAGATAGTTTCTGCATAACCTAAGCGGGCTGCAATAGTTTGCATTTCTAGGTCTGACAGGTTATCGGTCTCTGTTACTAGTTTGACTCCGGCAGGATTGCCACCTGCTCCTTGATAGATAAAGCTGTTAACTTCATATACGATTGACATGCTGTTCCTCCTTGTTAGACGGTTATCATCAGTCTACCATATTCGCATAGTAATATGGCTATTTAGCTGAAGCCTTTTTTGAGGGGATGAGTTACTGTATAATGGATAAGTATCGAACAAATCAGAGAAAATGAAAAGAGGAAGTAAAATGACTCAACATATTCCGTATTTAACTCGTTGTATTGACTTATCGAAAGAGGCTAGAAAGCATGGTAATACGCCTTTTGGAGCTTTATTAGTTAATAATCAGGGAGAAATTATTTTAGAACAAGAGAATATTGAGGTGACTGAGCACGTTTGTACGGGTCATGCTGAAACGACGTTAGTTCAGGAAGCGTCGAGACGATATAGCAAAGCTTTTCTGGCAGAGTGTGTTCTCTATACAACTGCTGAGCCTTGTGCGATGTGTACAGGAGCGATTTATTGGTCAAATGTAGGGACGATTGTCTATGGTATGACTGAAAAGCGTCTATTAGCTTTAACTGGTAGTGATGAACAAAATCCAACCTTCGATTTGCCTTGCCGAGATGTTTTAGCTAGAGGTCAAAAAGAGGTCACAGTAATTGGGCCATTTCCAGAACTTGAGGAAGCGATAGCGGAAGTTCATCAGGGATTTTGGCAATAAGCTTAGAGGTAGGGGAAAACGAGAGTCATTCAAAAAAAGCGACTGCCACAAGCAATTCCAAGCGTTTGACATATCATGAAAACACTGTTATTATGTGGGAGTGATAGGGATATTACACAACTAAATAGAACTTACCATCACAAAGGGGTGCCTGAAAAGGCTGAGATTAAGCGCAAGCTTGGACCCTTCGAACCTGATTGAGTTGATACTTACGTAGGGATTGTGATGGAGCAGAATATATTATTCTACTCCTCCTTTGTTGTATGGCCTTTGTTCTATACAAATTTAAGGAGGAGTTTTTTTATGACGTCAAAACGCTTATTAGTTTGGATTGAAGGAGCAGTAGTTGCTGCTTTAGCTATCGTACTTTCATTGATTCCAATCGGAATAGGTAGCAGTTTTTCAGTTTCATTAGGGATGATTCCCTTAACGATCTACGCGATGCGTCGGGGCACAATGCCTGGACTATATGCTGGATTGATTTGGGGGTTATTGCATTTTTTAACAGGACAAGTCTATTTTTTAAGTGTCATTCAAGTCTTGATTGAGTATTTACTGGCCTTTACTTTTGCCGGATTTGCTGGCGTGTATCATGATAAAATCGTTCAAGCAGTTAAAACTGGCAATCGTAGTCAGTTACTTGGTTCTATTGTTGCTGCCACCTTAGTTGGAAGTGTGGCTCGTTATTTTTGGCACTTTGTCGCAGGCGTTGTATTTTGGGGAGCCTATGCCTTTGGTGGCATGAGTCCTTTGCTTTTCTCATTGGTAATGAATGGGGCGAGTGGCTTGGCAACAGCAGCAGTCACCGCGATTATTGCTGTTGCAATCGCCATTAAAATGCCGCAACTGTATATGGCCGGTGAGAAAATTTCACCAGTAAATCAAGTAAAATAATACCGTAAAAAGCCCTTTTCCATTTTCGGAAAAGGGCTTTTTGGTTATTCTTCTGAAAACTGTGATTCATGGAGCTGTCTATAAAACCCGTTTGGCTTTTTAAGTAAGTCTTCATGACGACCAATTTCGACAATCTGACCATTGTCCATTACGAGGATAGTATCAGCCTCGCGGATTGTGGACAAGCGATGGGCAATGACAAAGCTTGTTTTACCCGTCATCATTTTTAGGAAAGCTGCTTGAATCGTTTGCTCGGTCAATGTGTCAACAGAGCTAGTGGCCTCGTCAAGAATCAACATAGGCGGTTCAGAAATCATCGTTCGAGCAATTGTTAGAAGCTGTCGCTGCCCATCGGAAATTTTGATGCCAGCACTGCCAATAACGGTATCATAGTCCTGTGGCAATTTCTTGATAAAGGAATGAATATTGGCAGCCTGAGTCGCTGCGATGATGTCTTCCTCTCGAGCCTCTGGTCGTCCAAAGGTGAGATTATCTCGAATCGACCCATCGAAGAGCCATGTATCCTGTAGAACCATGCCAAAAGCTTGTCGCAAAGAATCGCGAGTGTAGGCTGTAATTGACTGTCCGTCAATTTCGATGCTGCCCTCATTAATATCATAGAAGCGCATCAATAAATTAACTAAAGTAGACTTTCCAGCACCAGTTTTACCGACAATAGCAACAGTCTCACCAGGCTGTACCTCCAAATTCAGCCCTTGAATCAAGGGTTTGTCAGGAACGTAAGAAAAGGAAACATTCCTAAAGCTGATAGCCCCTTTAGCTTGGGTTAAACCTAACGCGTTCGGCGAGTCTGGTGTTTCAGACGGCTCATCAATAATCGCAAACGTTCGTTCAAGTCCTGCTAAAGCTGTTTGAATTTGAGTGGTAATGCCTGATAATTCGATAAAAGGTTTCGAAAATTGACTTGAATAAATCGTAAAGCTAGAGATCATTCCAACACTGAGATTGCCTGTTCCTTTAAGCGCGAGCAAGCCGCCAACTAGCCCGATAAAAACGTAAGCAAGGTGGTCGATAAATCGAGAGAGTGGGTTAGTCAGAGAAGAAGCGAATTGAGCTTTTTGACCTTCAACTAATAGTTTATTATTCATTGCATCGAAGGTTTTTTGCGAGACCTCTTCATGTTGGAAGGCTTTAACGATTTTTTGGTTTCCAATAACTTCATTGACAAAGCCGGAGATCTCACCGACGATTTTTTGCTGGGCAGAGAAGCGTTTTTGACTAGTGTGTGCCACCACCCATGTGACCAAAAATATCAATGGCGTGGCAATCAAGACGACGATAGTTAAAATCGGACTGAGAATCAGCATGGATAATAAGGAGATGACCACGATCGTCATGCCAGAAAAAAGTGTATTGAAAATCGCGACGCAAGCCTCAGAAACAAAATCTAAATCATTGGTAAAACGGCTGATAATAGTGCCGTGAGCGGTCTGATCATAGTAATTAATTGGCAAATTATTTAAGTGATAGAACGTGTCTTTTCGTAACTCTGCAACAGCCTTATAGGACATACAATTGCCGAGCAGTTGCACAAGCCATTGGGAAAGAGAGGCAACCAATAAAATTCCCGCTAATAAATATAAAATTCGCATTAAGGCACTAAAGTTGACCTGCCCCTCGCCAATCATGGTGTCGATCCCTTTACCAGTCAGGTAAGTCATAATAACCGTGGCGGTCCCACCACTGATACCTAATAATAAGGCACCAGTAATTTCCAATTTATAAACGGCTAAGTATGGTAAAAAGCGTTTGAAAGGAGTTGAGTTGCTTGATTTATTACGCATTTACTCGTCCTCCTTTTCTTGTTGTGAGGCAAAAATTTCTTGGTAAACTTCTGAATGAGCCATTAAGTGGTCGTGCGTTCCCAGTCCCACTTGTTGGCCATCTTTTAGAACTAATATTTTGGCAGCCTGTTGGACAGAACTAACTCGTTGAGAGACAATAATTAAACTTGTATCGGTCAAATCCCGATGTAGTGCTTGGCGCAATTCAAAGTCAGTTTGATAATCTAGAGCACTTAGGGAGTCATCCAAAATCAGAAAATGGGGGTGCTTAATTAGAGCTCGAGCGATAGTTAACCGTTGCCGTTGCCCTCCTGAAAAGTTTTTTCCACCTTCTAAAACTGGCGTATCTAGCTGTTCTGGCAAGGCTTTGACAAAATCATACGACTGAGAAGTCCGAAGCGCCTGCCAGCACTCCTCATCAGTTGCCTCGGGTTTTCCCCATTGAAGATTATCGCGAATAGTACCCGTAAAGAGGACACTCGTTTGTGGCACGATACCAATTTTTTTGCGTAAATCAGTTAAGGCATAATCCTTAACGTTGTGACCTAAGAGCTGAACGCTTCCTTGGGTTGCTTCATAAAAACGCGGAATTAATTGCGTTAGAGTACTCTTTCCACTTCCTGTTGGGCCGATAATACCCAACATTTCGCCTTTTTCTAAGGCGAAATCAATGGCCTCTAAGGCTAGCCCGCTTTTTGCGCTATAGCGAAAGCTCAGATTTTTAAACACAAGAGGAGCTGCTGAGTCGATAGGAAGTAACTCTTTATCAGAATGGTCTTGAATGCTGACTTCGGCGTTAAAAATTTCATTTACTCGCTCCGCGGACGCAGAAGCTCGAGTGAAGATAACGACTAAGTTTGAGACAACAATCAAGGCTAAGAGCATTTGAATTAGATAGTTAATTAATGCTAATACTTCACCTTGCCCCATAGCACCAGTGTTGACATTTAGCCCACCAAAATAAAGCAGAGCCACAATGGATGCGTTCATAATAAAGGTTGTAGCAGGATTTAACAACGCGGAAATATTCGCCACTCGCGTGTAAGCTTGAGCTAAATTATCGCTAGTATCAACCATTTTATGTCGTTCATTTTCTTTTTGCGCGAAAGCACGAATAACCCGTACCCCACTAAGATTTTCCTGAATCACTTGATTTAAATGATCCAATTTTTCTTGAACCTTTTTAAATAGTGGCACTGTTTTTTTCATCATAAAAAAAAGAATTAGACAGAACACTGGCAAGGAGAAAACAAAGATTAAAGCCATTTTAGGATTGATATAAAAAGCCATGACAACGGAGCCAATACTCAAAAAAGGAGCTCGGATGACTAAACGAATCAGCATTGCTAAAGCAAGTTGAAGTTGATTAATATCGCTGGTCATGCGAGTAATTAAAGTGGCTGTTCCAAAATCATTTAGCTCTTGATGAGACAAGGTATTGATTTTTTTCATCAATTGCTTGCGTAATTCTGTTCCAAAGCCTTGTGAGGCAATTGAGGCATAGTATTGACAAATCATGACACAAACTAAGCCAATAACTGACATAGCGATCATTGTCATTGCTGATTTAATGACATAATTAGGGTCATTTTTAGCAATACCATTATCAATTAAACGGGCCATGTAAATAGGTAATAATAGCTCAAAAACTGCCTCTAAAAATTTGAAAAATGGCCCAAGAATAATTTCTTTTCGGTATTTTTTAGTGTATTTAAGTAATGAAACCATTAATTTCCTCCCAATAATAGGTATTAATAACTGCTTACCCGATCACTTTTCAATCAATGTGGTTACTTTTTTTGGTAAAAGTCATGAAAGTTCTCTAAAAACATTATACACTAATGCGTGTTATTTAACACGGAGGGGAGTGTTGTGAATCTAGTGAAGAAAGTAAAAAAGTGGAAATAGGCTGGATTATTTAATGTGGTAGTCGAAAAAGGGGAGGTAACACAATTAGCCTCTGGAGAATGTGACTTCCCCAGAGGCTAATTGGATGGCTGTCACCCAATTTATTTTTGATTTGAGACTCTCATCTAATTGTAAATAATTTATCAACATGTATCATTTGAAGCACCACTTCATTGAATTTTGACTGCTCTACCACATGGTGTGACAGCCTTTCGCAAATTCCCAGTCGGGTTAATTAACAAGATAAAAGTCCAACGCAACTCAAGCCGTTTAAAAGTATCATATGAAGAATCCCTTCGTTGAGTTTTGACTGATCTAGCCCATGGTGCGACAGCCTTTCGTAAATTCCTAGTCAGATTAATTAACAAGATAAAAGTCCAACGCAACTCAAGCCATTCAAAAGTATCATATGAAGAATCCCTTCGTTGAGTTTTGACTGATCTAGCCCATGGTGTGACAGCCTTTCGCAAATTCTGAGTACGATTAAATAACAAGACAAAAGTCCAACGCAACCTAAGACCTTCAAAAGTATCATCTGAAGCACCACTTTATTGAATTTTGACCGCTCTACTCCATGGTGTGACAGCTTTTCGCGAATTCCGAGTCGGATTAATTAGCAAGACAAAAGTCCAACGCAACCTAAGTTCTTCAAAAGTATCATATGAAGAATCCCTTCGTTGAGTTTTGACCGCACTACTCCATGGTGCGATAGCTTTCATAATAAATTAACTTGTAAAAAGATCACGAGTAGTGATTTCAATTCTTTTGATATTTTGGCAGTATACCAAATGGCGATCATTTGCTTTAGTATCAATCAATATATTTTTGTTTAACTCCTCTTGAATGCTTTGTTGCAGCAATATTGGATCTAGTCCTTCCAAGAAGGAGGTCACGTTCATTCGATGTTTCTTCCCCATTTGGTTGACAAAAATAAACTGTAGATATTTCCGCTTTTTCATATGTTGTTACTCCTTTCCTGTTTGATTTTGTTGTTGGATGGCGGCATACTGCTCCACAATAGCCTGCTCTCCCTTAATAGTAGCGCGTTGAAAGCGTGCAACCACTTCTCTAGCTTGTGAATCAAAGCCGCACATCTGCATGCCCATTGCTATTTTATTAATGTGAGTAATGGCCGCAGTTTCTTTTCCTTTGAAATGAAAACTAGCCGCTCTGGCGGCTTCTCGGCTTCCTCGCTGCATTAGTTGATGGCTTTCATAGTTCCAGCGGCTAATACTTGCTAGTTTTTCTTCTGCTTCAAGTATGTTTCCATTTGAGAAATCCTTCAAAATTTGCTGTTCTATTTCAAGGTCACGGCGTTTCTTTTTGGACGGTCGTTTTTGTGAAGTGCTAGAAAGTATGAGCTTTCCGCCACAGGATTCTATAGCATTGACCAATAAATTTAAACTCAATTTTCCAATGGCGGCATTTTCTAACCGCATGACGGTTTGGCGACTAACGCCCATTTTCTTAGCTAAGAAATCTTGTGTCCATTGTTTTTCCTTTCGCAAGTCTCTCACGAGCTTAGAGGCATCTTTGAGATTATCATGTGTGGTATTATCTTCGGTCATTATTTTTTTCCTTTCTTAGTAGGCACAGGATTATTTCGAATGGAGATTTAGCGGTTGGTGTCTATTTGCGGTGATACATTATTACTAGAAAAAAAACAGCTGTTTTGTTAAAAAGTGAGCAATCCTTTTTCTCACAAATGGTTAAATTAACTTAGTTTTGGGAAATGCTGTCATTAGTTTGACTTTTGATTTTTTTTAGTTTGTTGTGAATCGCCTGCTACCAAGCCGTTTTAAGGTGATGGCAAACAATCAAATTAATGTTAGCCAGTAAATTAACTGTATTCTTACCTCATTGTTGCATTATTATGAAAACGTTGTCAATGTTTTTTAAACGCTTATTTGATCATAATTAGTTTAATAACAGGGAGACTGATTTTTGATAAATGATAATGCTGAAAAGTGTTTATTAACTTAATGAAAAGATTGTTATGATGTGGTTTGTTGTCAATTGTATGTTAACTAACCATAAAAGGGTTCTATCTAGAGGTTTAAGGTCATTGTTTTATGATAGAAGACTATCCTCCTTTTAGTCATATTTGCGTAATAATTCACGACAGTTTCCGTGAGGTTTGGTACAATAAAAGAAAACAAAAGAGGTGAGGGTGTGTCGATTTTTAGTCGAGTTGTGCTATTATTTGTTATTTATTCGATTATTGGCTGGCTGTGGGAGACTGTTTACTGTTCTCTAAAGGCTAAGAAATTTGTTTATCGCGGTTTTTTAGTGGGGCCTTATTGTCCGATTTATGGGTTTGGTGTGGTGAGTGTGCTCTATTTTGTGGAGCCGTATCAAAATAATGTGTTAGTGCTCTATGTATTTTCGGCTGTTTTGGTGACAGTGCTGGAGTATCTTACAAGTTATGTCTTGGAAAAGCTGTTTCATGCCACTTGGTGGGATTATCATGATGTGCCATTGAATATTAATGGCCGTATCGCAGTACCTGTATCTTTGTTTTGGGGGCTAGCGTGTGTCTTGATTGTCAAAGTCATTCATCCACAAGTTCAGGTGTTGGCGAGCTTTTTAGAGCGGACATTTGGAAATGGATTGCCAATTATCTTGATAGTCCTAATGGGAATGGATTTAATTTACACGGTGACGAATATGCTAGCTTTTCGCAAAGCTATGGCTGCTTGGTCTCAGGCAGTTGAATCGAGTAAGGCCGAGCTAAAGGCTCGCGTGACAACGGAGTTGGAAGAGAAAAAAGAGCAGTTGGTGGTCAGTCGTTCAGAGTTAGTTAACAAGCTACGTGAGAAGCGGAGTGAACTGGCAAAATTACCTAAAATTAATTTTAATCATCGCCGTATCTTAGGAAGCTTTAGCCAATTTAAGATGACTGATGTGGTTAATATGGATGAATTACGAGCGGCTATAAAAGAACTACGACCTAAAAAAAAGTAAAGATAATGAGGGAAGTTAAATGGCGTTAATGCAAGTCAGTTATTTTTCAAATGTATTAGGAATGACAATGTCGATGAATGTGATTATACCTCAGCAAACGAAAACCCAAATTGGAATGACTGGGACAGTAACTACTGAAGAGTACCCGACCTTGTATTTGTTACATGGCATGAGCGATGATCACAGTATTTGGTTACGCCGAACATCAATTGAGCGTTATGTGAGCGAGTTGGGAATCGCGGTTGTGATGCCGACCACACATTTGGGATGGTACACAGACACCGCCTATGGACTTAATTACTGGCAACATATCTCAGAAGAGCTGCCGCAAATCTGTCGTGAATTTTTTCCGAAAATGTCTAAAAAACGTGAGGAGACTTTTGTGGCTGGTTTGTCTATGGGTGGCTACGGAGCGTTCAAACTAGGCTTACGTCAGTCCGAAACATTTGGTGCTGCTGCGTCACTTTCAGGTGCATTGGATATTGCAACAGCTTTTAAACAGGGAGAGATGGAAGCTGATTCTCCTTTTTGGCAGGGAATATTTGGTTCAGCCGAGAGTCTAACAGGTTCCAATAATGACTTGCTGTATTTGAGTGATGAGCTGGTAAAAAGCGATCGACCTAAACCACGCCTCTTTATGTGGTGTGGCAAACAGGATTTTTTATATGGTCAGAATCAACGGGCCTTAACTCATTTAAACAATTTGGATTATGATGTTACTGCGAGTTTTAGTAATGGGGATCATAAGTGGGAAGACTGGGATGAACAAATTCAAGTAGCATTGAAGTGGTTATTATCTGAGAAAAAACACGATTAATAGATAGACACACCGATTAATCACGAAAGTTAAATGTGGTTAATCGGTGATTTTTTAATGAATAAATCATGAAAAAAGTAAATAAAATATTAAATTATCACTTAAAAAGCGGTTTCTTCGCTAGAATAACCGCTAAATTTGACTTAAATAGGTATTGCTAGTATGGTTAGGACATAAGCTTATATTATAGTGCGAGTTTTGTTAAGCCGTCAGTTGTTGATGGTAGACAGAAAGCTTGCGATGAGCAAATAGCTAATTTAGTGGACTAGATTAGTTGTTTAAGCAATCTCGTTTGTTTTTTGATTAGTGAATGATGAAGGCCTGTCCAGCCAGAGGTATTCTTTATAATTGAGAGAGATTGTCTATAACTATAAGTGGAAGTTCGTTTCTCAAGAAATGGCAAAAAAAGATTTAATGTTTAGAGCTAGTGTAGGATTAAGTGAAAATTGATTGAGGATTTGACTCCTATTCTAGACCTAAAACGAGCTTATTTTTGGATAATATCTTAAGGAGGAAGAATAATTATGGCAGTAATCTTAAAAGTAGCAGAAAGAGCGGTTAGACCGAGATCATTACGTAAGAAATTACGTGCAGAAGGACAAGTCCCAGGTGTCGTTTACGGCAACAAAATTGAAAACACGGCTATTTCAGTAGATGGCAAAGAATTGACCCGTATTTTGAAAGAGAATGGTCAAAATGCTGTTTATACGTTAGAAATTGACGGTAGAAAAGTCCCAACGTTATTGTACGATCAACAATTAGATACCTTTAAGCGGGATTGGGTACACGTAGAATTTTTAGCAGTGGACATGAACGAAGAAACAGAAGTTGAAGCAGAGATAGCACTAGTTGGAACACCTAAAGGAGTTAAGGCTGGTGGGGTTCTTGGACAAAACCTATACACAGTAATCGTATCTGCAACGCCAGATAAGTTACCAGACCGAATTGACGTAGATGTGTCAGGGATGGAGATTGGCGATGCTATTACAATAGCTGATATTCCTGTTAACTCAGACTTCACGATTGTAACAGATCCAGAAGAGCAAGTAGCAGTTGTGGAAGAAGCTCAAGTACATGAAGAGCCTGAAAGTGATGAAACAAGTGCCCCAACTCAACCAGAAGTTATTGGTGGAGATAAGGCTGAATAATTAATAAATAAAGGCTAGGACTGAAAAATGTCTTAGCCTTTTTAAGTGGCTGAATTGCGTGATTACTTGTTTTTTCGTAAGGTCATGATGGTTAATGGGATGGTCATGACTAAATAGCCGATGATAATAAGAATGGCAAGCATGATACTGAAATTTGAAATGTTTAACCACTTAATTAGTAAAAGTGGAATAAAAATTGAGAGACTATATACGATAAATAATTGCAAAAAACGTTTGAACTCCATGAACTACCTCCAACACCGCTCGTTTCGATTATTTTAGTCTGTTTAATTTGTTTAGACTAATTTCAAGCCTCTTTTAATTTAAGCTTTTTTTGAACGAAGAACAACTTTTCTGCTTAGGTAAAAGTGGGGAAAAAAGAGAGTTATCCACAGAAAAACAAAAGTTATCCACTTTTTTTGTGGATAACCCTGTTTATATTGTGAGTAACGATGAAAAAATGAGTGAAATTAATTAAAAAACTGTGAATAACTTTGTGTAAAAGTTATTCACAGTTTTTCTGAGTTGGGGAAAAGGTCTAATTATCTGATAAGACTCTTTCAAGAAACTGTTTTGTTCGTTCCTCAGTAGGATGATTAAAAATATGCTCAGGTGTGCCCGACTCGGCTATGACGCCTTTATCCATGAAGATCACCCGATCAGATACATCGCGGGCGAAGCCCATTTCATGGGTAACAACAACCATTGTCAGTCCTGATTCAGCTAAATCACGCATGATTTTTAAGACTTCGCCGACCATTTCTGGATCGAGAGCAGAGGTCGGTTCATCGAATAAGAGACAGTCAGGATTCATCGAGAGTGCTCTAGCAATGGCGACTCGCTGTTTTTGTCCTCCTGATAATTGCTTAGGTTTGGCGTGGCAAAAATCAGCCATGCCAACTTTTCGTAAGTTATCCACAGCTATTTTTTCAGCCTCAGCTGTTGATCGTTTTAAGACCTTGACTTGACCGACGACACAATTGCTCAAAACATCGTGATTATCAAACAGATTAAATTGCTGAAAGACCATGCCTAGATGGGTGCGGTACTCTGGTAGATTATAGGCTGATGCTAGGATGTCTTGACCATTGAAAAGGATTTTGCCTTTGGTCGGTTGTTCGAGTAAATTGATACAGCGTAGTAGGGTTGACTTTCCAGAACCTGAGGAGCCGATAATAGTCACCACTTCGCCTTTATCCACAGAGAGGCTGACGTCTTTTAGAACTTCATTTTGTCCATACCATTTATTAAGATGCTGAATATCAATCATTGTTGTCATAACTATCTCCCCCCTCTTGTAGAGTCGGTTTGTTCAATTTTTTTAACTTGCATTTGATTGGCGTATGGTGCGTAATCATCAGGTCCGTCAAGTCGGCGTTCTAAGTAGCGCAGTATTTGTGTCACAGTGAAGGTCATAATAAAGTAGATGATGCAGACGACAAAGAAAGTATCGAAAAAGCGGTAGTTGCTACCGGCGACAGATTTTCCTTGGAAGTACAATTCACTTACGGCGATGACATTTAAGACAGAGGTGTCTTTAATATTAATGACAAATTCATTTCCTGTCGCAGGGAGAATATTGCGAATAACTTGTGGAACCACGACATTTTTCATTGTTTGAAAATGAGTCATACCAATTGCTTGAGCAGCTTCAAACTGTCCTTTATCAACGGAGTAAATTCCACCACGAACAATTTCTGTCATGTACGCCCCTGTATTGATAGAGACAATAAAGAGCGCGGCAAAGGTTGGATTCAGGTCAATATTAAACGCCTGAGAACTGCCATAATAGATGACCATGGCTTGAACAATCATTGGCGTCCCGCGGAAAATTTCAATATAAACAGAGAAAAACTTGTTGAGGAAGCCTAGGCCAAATTTTTTAAGGGCCGTGTCAGGTGTTGGGATTGTTCGGAAGATTCCGATGGCCATCCCAATTGTTGTTCCAATAACTGTACCGATAAGGGAGATGAAAAGGGTCATTCCTGCTCCTCGTAAGAACATCATGCCATTTTCTTTAATGATTTTGACAATCCAAATCTCGTTGGTCTCGTTGTCTGCTTGTTTATCGATCACACTTTTCATAATGTCGTCTTGTTTATCAACAGGAATATCAGCTAAAATTTGATTGATTTCCGTCCGTAAAGGACTATTTTTTTTCAATCCAATCGCAATTGCCGTATCTTCTGGCGCAGTTTGGAAGCTATTTTCCTTAGAAAATTCAACCAATTTAAAATTGGGATTAGCTTTTTCTGCGGTCAGTGCTTCAGGTTTTTCCGTGACATAGCCATCAATTTTCTCTGATTCAAGTGCCACCCGCATAGCAGGGAAATTATCCATGGCTGTTTGCTTACTAACTCCTGGAATTTGATCGATAACAGAGTAGTGGAAGGTATTTAATTGAGCGGTGATTTTCGCTCCTTTAAAATCAGCCAAGCTTTTTGCCTCTTGAAATGTACTGCCATTTTTTACTAATATCACGAGATGAGATTGATAGTAGACATCGGTAAAATCGATTTGTTTTTTTCGTTCTTCAGTTGGAGACATCCCAGCAATTACAGCGTCAATTTTTCCTGAGGTCAAAGCAGGAGCTAGACCATCCCATTCGGTTTTGACAATCACTAGTTCTTTGCCTAGCTTATTTGCGATAATTTTTGCAATTTCGACATCGTACCCACCTGCAAATTCTTTTGAGCCTTCGATGGGAACAGCTCCGTTTTTATCGTCTGTCTGGGTCCAGTTGAAAGGGGCATAGCCTGCTTCCATCCCCACTCTAAAAGTGCCTTCTGCGTGGACAGTTTGGCTACCAATCAACAGCCCGACAAATAGTGCGAGGATTACCCCAACTTTTTTTCTAATCGTCATTTGTTCCTCCTAATATGGAGCATGATGAGTCTCCATTATTTGAATTGCTTGTTGCGTCACTTGATGAAAAATAAATAGCGACCTCATGATTTTTTCATGAGGTCGCTATAACGGATTAATTCATCCTGCCTTTAGACATGACTAGCGCAACTTAGTTTTTACAAACTAAGACAGTTCAACAGCTATCAACTGTTGTCCCAATATCTATTAGTGAGGCTAATAGATATTTCGGCGATGTTCCCTCCTGATAGCGTCAATGTATCCTCATACTCGACTACCATTCCTAATTATCGCGACCTCTACCTCATATCTGAGGTACGTATTTAATTGTTGTGATGATTCATATAAGTGCTGCTTGGTTTATTTAGCTGTTTCTAGCTTTGGTTCACGGCCAAGAACAGCTTTAATAACTGCTAAGACTAATTCAACTGCAATTAGTGCGTACATTAGCGAGCTATATGTGGTGATACCGAAATCCCATGTCTTATAAACAAGTAAAACAATAGCTAGAACGATAGCTGCTAAAACGTTAAATAGTGCAAATGCCCATAAATTGCCATTTTCTTTGTTCGTTAAGTAATAAATAGAGAAACCAGTGCTGATAACGATCCATGCAATACTTACCAAAATACTCACCCAATAAATTAAAAATGCTACCATTTTTTCCACCTCTTTCTTCTCACTTGCTATTTTAACATCTTATCTAGGCCTTGTCATTGAAAACTGTTAGAAAACTGTTTTTTTTATCACAAACTCTGCCTTTAATAGTGACGAGAGGAATAAAAGCGGTCTATTGACCTTTAAAGGATTCTACGTTATTTTTAATAAGACAAATAGGAAAAGTAGGTGATAATAGTGTGGTTTATTCCAGCACTAATTACGGTTTTAGCGTGGGGAACGGCAGATTTATTTTATAAAAAAGGAAATAATCCTGCAGAGTCTAATAGTGCGCTAAAAACAGTTGTAATGGTTGGCCTTGTAATGGGTTTACATGCTGTTTTTTATATGATGATCTATCAAAAAGTTAATTTTGATTGGCATAATCTGGTTCTTTATTTGCCTGTTTCAGCCATGTATATTTTATCGATGGCAATTGGGTATTTGGGCTTAAGGTATATTGAATTATCTATTTCATCGCCGATTAGTAATTCTTCGGGAGCGGTCTCAGCGTTGATGTCATTTTTGATTTTGGGTAGTCGCATGGCTTTTGTTCAATTTGTGGCAGTAGGCTTGATTTCAGTAGGAATATTTTTATTGTCTTACTATGAAAAGAAAGAAGCCGATCGTGCTTTAGCTGATGCAAAGGAAACGATTGATAAAAAATACCGACTAGGGGCAGTGGCAATTATTTTTCCAATTTTGTATTGTGTAATTGATGGAGCTGGAACGTTTCTCGATGGCTATTACTTAGAAACTAAGAAGATTATGTCTGAGGATCAAGCCTTAATCAGTTATGAATTAACCTTTCTGATAGTTGCTTGTGTTATTTTGGGCTATTTAACTTTAATAAAGAGGGACAAGATGTCCATCAGGAAAGAGAAGTATCGTACGTTAGCAGCTCTTTGTGAGACCTTGGGCCAATTTTTTTATGTTGGTGCGATTGCAAGTAATGCTATTGTGGTTGCTCCACTGATTTCATCTTATAGCATTGTTTCAGTTCTTTTATCACGACTTTTTTTAAAGGAAAAATTGACGGTTAAGCAGTATTTAGTGATTGGGATGATTATGGTGGCGATTGCTATTTTAGGTTTTTATGATGGCTAATCAGCTAGAATGAGTCCTTTTTTATTGTTATAATGAAGAGAGGTGATAAAGATGAGTAGACGAGAGCAAGCATTGGCTGTAATAAGAGAGAGTCAGCACCTGACTTTTTTAACAGGAGCAGGCGTTTCTGTTCCGTCAGGTATTCCTGATTATCGGTCGATGGGTGGCGTGTATGAAGGACTTGAGAAGCCGGAGTATTTGTTGAGTCATAGTTGTTTGATGACTGAACCAGCTGTTTTCTATGGGTTTATTAAGCAGTTGTATCATCCTTTGGCTAAACCAAATAGTATTCATCAAAAAATGGCTCAACTAGGAAGTCAAAAAGAAGTTGTAGTTGTGACACAAAACATTGATCAGCTTCATCAGGCGGCAGGCAGTCAGGTAATTAATTTTCACGGCAGTTTGTATGAGTGCTATTGCCTAACGTGCCAAAAAGAGGTAACCGTAGATGAGTACTTGATGAGTGATCGACATAGAGAATGTGAGGGACATCTTAGACCTAATGTTGTTTTATATGAAGAAAACTTAGCTAATCAAGTGATTGAGTCGGCCATTCAAGCAGTTGAATCGGCAGAGGTATTGGTGATTGTTGGAACGAGTTTTAAGGTGTATCCGTTTAGTGATTTGTTACGTTTCAAGAAACCGGGAAGTCAAGTGATTGTGGTGAATAATGAGCCTCTTTGTTTAAAAGAGGACTACCTGATGGTGACAGAGGATGCAGTAGAATTTTTTAGCGAGCTGTGACCATGGAAAAGAGGAAGATTATGTTAACTGAGCAACGTAAAAAGATTGATGAATTAGATCGAAAAATTGTCGCTTTATTGGAAGAGCGGATGTCAGTTGTCACAGAAGTGGCGAGGATTAAACGAGAGAATCAATTAGATATTTTAGATGGTCAACGAGAAGCCATTGTTTTAGATAAAATTCGAAGTTATGTGAAAGAACTGTCGTATGAAGCTAGTATTGTTGAGGTTTATCAAGAAATGCTAGCTATTTCTAAGAATTACCAATCAAAGACTAATGGGAAGTGATGTCATGACAGGAGAAGAGCGGCGAGAGTTGATTGTGGCACAATTAGTAGCAGCAGAAAAGCCATTGAGTGCGTCAGCGTTTGCTAAGGATTTTGGCGTGAGTCGTCAAATTATTGTCGGTGATGTTGCCTTGATTCGGGCAGCGGGAGTGGCAGTACGTGCAACTGCTAAAGGTTATGTCTTAGAGCAGGAAGAAACTCCTGAGTGTTACCGTGGGCAGGTAGTGTGTCAGCATCAATTGGCAGAAACAGAAGCAGAGCTGTTGCTGATTGTTAACCTAGGCGGCATAGTGGAGAATGTGTCTGTGGATCATCCTTTTTATGGTGAGTTGACAGGGAATTTGGATATCCGTACAAAAGAGGATGTGGCTCTATTTATCCAAAAAATCATGCAAAAAAATGCTCGCTTATTACTTGATTTGACCGGCGGGATTCATCTGCACACGTTGCGATGTCTTGATTACGCTCATTTTGTTCAGATTCGAGAAGGGCTCGCTGAAGCGGGGTTACTTTACCAAGAAAAATAGAGAGTGAGACAAAAGCCAAATCGACTTTTGTCTCACTCTCTATTTGTTTAAAAGACTAATACTGGCGTACCAACTTCAACAGCATCAAAGAGTTTACCAGCGACATCAGGCGGTGTATTGACACAACCGTGTGAGCCAGCTGTTTGCCACAATTGTCCACCATATGCTGGCTGCCAATTAGAGTCATGGATCCCCACTCCAGCCCAATCGATTGGCAACCAATAATCAACGGGAGTTGCATACTTGGAGCCATCGTCATTTGTTCCTCGTAAGGTTGAATTACGTTCTTTGTTCCAGATGTAATTCACGCCAGGAGGTGTTGGTGTGGCTGGTTTTCCAGAGACAATGTCAGTATCTAAAACTAAGCCACCATCGCGGTAGTAATACATATGCTGACTTTGTAAATCAACTTCTATGTACGTATTGCCAATTAAAGGTGAGCTGATTGAGGCACTTCCTTGAGCAATTGGTGAGCGATTAACGCCATTTCCTTTTAAAAGCTCATCGTAAAGAGTATCAGTCTCAGAATCAGTTTGAATTGTCCAACTGTAAGAACCACTTGGAACAGACACCTCACCACGAGCGGTACTTTTGAAAGTGGTTGGATTAGTACTAGTGTTATACTGGTCACCGATAGAGGCAACATAAGCTCTGATTTTTTCCTTGTCCAGAGCCACTTTGTTGTTGGCGCCATCGTAATTAATCCAATTGGCAATGTCACCTTTTGATATGGCCACATTGTTACCATTAATAACATAGTTAACTTGTTGATTAGTGATGCGACTTACTTCATCTAAATTTTTCTTCAAATCAGCATTATCAGATTTGACTGTTGGTGTTGCGATAAATGTTTCTAACTCGAGATTTTCTTTTCCTGTTGTTAGGTTTGTTTTCAATGTTTCAATGACTTTATCCGTTTCAATATTGTTCCCTTGAACTTCTGGAACTATTTCAAACCCTTGGTCATTTTTTTTAATCGTAGCATTGACGGACACGGTACGACTTTTATTAAGTTCACTGATTTCATTTGTGAGTGAGTCCGTGAAGGCTTTTAAATTTTCTTCATTAACGGAGGCATCTTTCAATTCATGATTCTTTTTATTGAAATAACTCATAAACCATAAATAGTTATTTTGTTCACTTAATATTTTTTTTAGGTCAGGAGAGTAATTGTATTCCATACCCAATTCACTTGTGGGAATCTGTTTCCAAACCTGTCCATTATCAAGAATGTCAAATGTTTCTTTGGCATTGTGATCGGTCATTACTTTTTCGGCCTGTTCAAGAGTCATCTGACTAACATCGACACCATTGGCCGAAGATTGTGGGAAATAATGCTGTTTAAAAAAATTAACTTGATAGGCATAGAGACCAATGATTAGGATTAAAAGTACGCCTATTAAGATAAATATCCAATTCTTTGCTTTCATTAAAAAAGCTCCTTCTTATGTTTTGTAATCATATTGTAACATATCGGCTAGAAATTGCGACCTATTTCTTTTGCTAATGGGAGTCTTTGAGGTGAAATTGAATCGTTTTAAGAGAATATTAAGAATCAATGACAGGTTAATAACTAGTAGCCTGACTAGTTATGGCGCTCCTAAGTTAAATATAGAAATTTTCTTAGTAGAAAGCAAGTAAATTATTTATGAAGATTTCCAGAGATGTGTTATAATTGAAGGAAAACTGGGCGATGAGTGACTCATCGCTCAGCTATTTTGTGTATGACTGAGTAAAATTTCAGGGTTTTTCTAACATGATTTTCAGTCAGTTGATTAATTGAAAGGGGCATCATTAGTGAAGTTAATAGTGGGATTAGGTAATCCAGGCCCAAAATATATGGCCACAAAACATAATATCGGTTTTATTACAATTGACGAATTAGTGCACCGAGAAGGGGCATCATTTAATAAGCATCAGTGTGAAGCAGAAATTGCGGAGTTTTTTATTGGTGGTGAAAAGATTATCTTAGCGAAACCGGTGACCTTTATGAATGAATCTGGTCGCTCAGTAGGACTGTTAATGTCTTATTATAATTTGGAGATGGCTGATTTATTAGTTGTCTACGATGATTTGGATTTACCGATTGGTAGTTTACGCTTACGTCAAAAAGGCGGTGCTGGTGGTCATAATGGAATTAAAAGTTTAATTCAACATTTAGGAACTCAAGAATTTAATCGGATTAGAATTGGCATTGATCGTCCACGACCAGGTCAAGATGTGATTTCTCATGTACTAGGAACTTTTCCAAAAGAAACTCATGAGGAGATATTAATTTCTGTTAAAAAAGCGGCCGATGCAAGTCTTTATTGGGCGGCAGGTCATACTTTTGCTGAGGCAATGAATCAATTTAATATGAAGACATAGGAAGTAGGATAACAATTAATGAGTATTTTAGATAAGGTGATTAAATCAGAAAAAGTGCGGTCGTGGTTGGACCAAACGGATACGGCTAAACAGCAATTAGTCACAGGATTAGCTGGTTCAGCTAAAATGCTGGTTATGGCTAGCTTATTTCAGGAGAAGCAAAAACGTGTCGTTCTTGTAACAGCTAATTTATACCAGGCGCGTAATTTAATAGATGATTTACGGAATGTAATCCCTGATGATCGTCTTCATTTGTTTCCAGTTGATGAGGTAACTTCCGTTGAGATGTCATTCTCTTCACCAGAAGCTGTGGCAGAACGAGTGACGACATTGTCATTTTTGGCAAGTGGTCAGCCAGGTGTTATTGTGGTTCCTTTGGCTGGGGTACGTAAGTTTTTACCTGCGCCAAATGATTGGCAAAATTTTGAACGCAAAATTGTTAAAGAGGCTGAGGTTGACATTGATCAACTAATTAAGCAGTTAGTTCTCATGGGTTACGAACGTCAAGGGATGGTCGGCAAACCAGGAGAATTTAGTTTGCGTGGCAGTATTTTAGATATTTATCCATTGACGACCGATTACCCTGTTCGAATTGATTTTTTTGATGTACAGGTAGATTCAATTCGTTATTTTGAAGCAGATACTCAACGGTCTATTCAGCCGATTGAGGAGATTACTATTAGTCCAGCAACAGATGTATTTGTTGGTGAGGCAGAGTTAAGCGCGGGAGCAGAGCGCTTAAAGGATGCCTTAGCTAAACATGTAGCGGTGGTTAAAGAAGAGACTGATAAAGAGTTACTAAGAAGCTATTTTGAGACCTTAATTGGTGAGTGGCAATCAGGTAATCCAACAGATGATGCGCGCTATTATTTAGATTTTTTATATGCTGACAAAACATCCTTATTTGACTATCTAGAGACTGGTGACTTGATCTGTGTGGATGACTACCCACGAGTTTTGGAAGCTGAAAAAGAGATGCTGCTTGAAGAGGCTGAGTGGCTGACACTCAAGCTTCAAGAATTAAGGGTGTTTCCAGATCAAGCCTTAGGAGCAGAGTTTCGTCAGGTCTTAAAGCAGACACCTTGTCATATTAGTTTCTTTTCTTTATTTCAAAAAGGTATGGGAAATTTAAAGTTTCAAGCTGTTCATAATATTCAGTTTAGAGCGATGCAACAATTTTTCGGTCAGATGCCACTGTTAAAAGTTGAAATGGAGCGTTGGCAGAAGAAAAATGAAACAGTCATCGTATTAGTTTCTAATGAAGAAAAAAGTAAAAAAGCTGAAGAGATGTTTATTGATCATGGTATGTCAGCGGTTATTACGACGGCTGATAAGTTATTGGATGGCAAGGTTCAAATTGCGGTTGGGCAGTTACAATCAGGTTTTGAGCTACCAGAAGAAAAGCTAGTTGTTATTACAGAACGTGAGTTGTTGCAGACGGTAGCTAAAAAAAGAGCTCGTAAGCAAACCATTTCTAATGCAGAGCGTTTAAAGAGCTACAATGAGTTAACACCTGGTGACTACGTGGTTCATATTAATCACGGGATCGGTAAATATGTTGGGATGGAGACTCTCCAAATGGATGGGGTTCATCAGGATTATATGACGATTGTTTATCAGAATAATGATAAATTATTTATCCCAGTGACACAGCTTAATCTTATTCAGAAGTATGTTGCATCAGAATCTAAATCGCCGAAGATCAATAAATTAGGTGGCAGCGAGTGGACCAAAACACGTAGTAAAGTAACCGCTAAAATTGAAGATATCGCGGATGATTTGATTCAATTATATGCAGCTCGTGAAGCTGAAAAAGGGTATGCTTTTTCGCCAGACGATGATTATCAAAAGGAATTTGAAGATGCGTTTCCATACAGTGAGACAGAGGACCAGCTAAGGAGTATTCAGGAAATTAAGCGCGATATGGAGAAAACTAAACCAATGGACCGCTTATTAGTAGGGGATGTTGGGTATGGAAAGACAGAAGTTGCTTTGCGAGCAGCTTTTAAGGCGGTTCAAGACGGCAAGCAAGTTGCTTTTTTGGTGCCAACGACTATTTTAGCTCAGCAACACTATGAAACGATGCTTGAACGGTTTGCAGGTTTTCCAGTAACGGTTGGTTTGTTAAGTCGTTTCCGAACTAAAAAACAACAAACAGAAACCACGGATGCTTTGCGCAAAGGTCAAATTGATATTGTTGTAGGAACACATCGAATTTTATCGAAAGATATTAATTTTCAAGACCTAGGTCTGTTGATTATTGATGAGGAGCAACGCTTTGGTGTGAAGCACAAAGAGCGACTTAAACAGCTTCGTTCTGAAGTGGATGTGCTAACGTTGACGGCGACACCGATTCCTCGAACACTTCACATGTCAATGCTTGGTGTGCGTGATTTATCAGTGATTGAAACACCACCGGCTAATCGTTATCCGGTGCAAACTTACGTCATGGAAAAAAATCCTGGGGCAGTTCGTGATGCGATTGAGCGCGAGTTAGCTCGCGGAGGTCAGGTATTTTACTTGTATAATCGTGTGGACACGATTGTCCAAAAAGTGGATGAGTTATTGGAGTTAGTTCCAGATGCTCGAATTGCCCACGCTCATGGTCAAATGACTGAGATTCAACTGGAAAATGTTTTATATGATTTTGTTAATAAAGAGTACGATGTACTTGTGACGACAACTATCATTGAGACTGGAGTGGATATTCCTAATGTTAATACGCTGTTTGTTGAGAACGCGGATCACATGGGCTTGTCTCAATTGTATCAATTGCGAGGTCGGGTAGGTCGGAGTAATCGCGTAGCCTATGCGTATTTCATGTATGAGCCGCAGAAAATTTTAAATGAAGTGAGTGAAAAACGTCTTCAAGCGATTAAAGATTTTACCGAGTTAGGGTCAGGGTTTAAGATTGCGATGCGTGATTTATCTATTCGTGGAGCTGGAAATTTACTAGGCGCTCAACAGCACGGCTTTATTGATTCAGTCGGATTTGATATGTACACTCAAATGTTAAGCGATGCTGTAGCGCGTAAACAAGGGTCAACCACCCATGATTACAAAACCTCTGTAGAGATCGATGTGGGAATTGATGCGTATATTCCTTCAGAGTATATAACTGATGAGCGTCAAAAAATTGAAATTTATAAACGAGTTCGCCAATTAGAAACAATGGACATGTATGAGGAACTGGAAAATGATTTATTTGACCGTTTTGGGCCATATCCTGATGAGGTTGGTTACTTACTGTCAATTGGTCTGATTAAGATGAACGGTGATTTTGCATTAATTGAAAGTATTCGTCGAACAAAAAATAAACTGAGCCTACTATTGAGTACTGCGGGAACCAATGCCTACAAGGTGGAGCAGATTATTAAGACGCTAACGGCAACCAAATTGGAAGCTGATTTGGGATTAGATGATGCTCAGATGAAAATTACGCTCACGATACCAAAGGATATGAGTGCGGCGGTATGGTTGATGGAACTTTCTCAATTTGTGACAGCTCTTCGACAAGAAAAGTATGTTAGCAAAGAAGCGATGGAAGAAGTGTAGGTGAGAGACATGGCGAAAGCAGGTCAACAACGGTTGATGCGCGGGGCGCTATTATTGACGGCAACCTCTTTTATTGTCAAAATTTTGAGTGCTATTTACCGAGTTCCCTTTCAAAATATGGTTGGCGATGAGGGGTTTTACGCCTATCAGCAAGTCTATCCAATTTATGGGATTGCGATGACGTTGGCTCTTTCCGGATTGCCGATATTTGTCTCAAAATTGGTTGCTGAGCAAGAGGATGAGACTCAAAAAATAGTGGTTGTTAGGCAGCTTTTCCCTTTAGTTTTTTGGTTATCTACGGTGTTGTTCGCAGTCACCTTTTTTGGCAGTGATTTACTGGCTAGCTGGATGGGTGATGAGGCGTTGTCGCCTATGATAAAGATGGTCTCATTCGTGTTCTTACTCACCCCTTTTTTGACTAGTTATCGAGGTTACTTTCAAGGGGAACTAGTTATGGGACCAACAGCTTATTCTCAATTATGGGAACAAGTTTTACGAGTGGGTGTCATTCTAGTCGCGGCGTTCATTTTGACAAGACTTGATTGGTCAATTTATCAAATCGGCACAATTGCGATGGCGGGTGCGGTTGTTGGTGGTTGTGGAGCGCTTGTTATCTTAATGACATCCTCATTAGTCACTGAGGGGATTGGATTAAAAGGCTTATTGCATAGTCTTGGCCAAACGACTCAGTCACGCGTCTATTTGCGCCGCTTTTTAGTAGAGGGTGGTTTGATTTGTGGCTACAGTTCATTACTGGTATTATTTCAGCTCGTTGATTCATTTGTGATAAAAAATCAGTTGGTAGTTTTTGGTTTAACGAATATGGAAGCTAAAGTAACTAAAGGAATCTATGACCGAGGGCAGCCTCTGGTACAAGTTGGTTTGGTGATTGCGGTCGCGTTGACTACCTCTTTTTTACCTACGTTGACGAAGTACCATGTAGAAAAAAAATATGTTTTTTATCAACGAGCAGTGGCTACTTTTTTACGATTAACGGTTGTGGTTTCTAGTGCAGCTAGTGTTGGATTAATTTTACTGCTTCCATATGTTAACCGAAGTCTTTTTGGAGACAACGGCGAAGAAGTGTCATTGAGTTTGTTTATGGGGACGATTTTCCTAATGTCGCTAGTGTTAGCTTTTCAAACGTTGTTTCAAAGTCGTAACCATTACCGACCGCCGTTGTATGGCGTGAGTGTTGGATGCGTGATTAAAATTGTGACGAGTCCACTATTGACTCGGACATTAGGTACAACAGGGGCTAGCCTTGCAACTTTACTTGGCTTGGTTAGTTGCTTGCTTATTTTGATTTATTATTCGCCAAAGCAGACAAAAGGGGCCGTTAATGCTATTTTTTTATGGAAATTAATGAAGTGTCTTGTAGCGATGGTGGCAAGTGTTGGTGCGTATCGTTTACTTATAGAAACGTGGTTGTTAGCAACTGGGTCGCGTGTGTTATTTTTTCTAGCAGCAATCGTTGGGGTCGTAATTGGCGGAGGCATTTTTGTTTGGTTATTGGTTAAAGGTGAGTTGTTTACGTTAAGAGAGTGGCTAGCGATTCCGATGGGGAAGAAGCTGCTGCGTTTAAAGAAATAAGGTATGGTGGATAACTTTATCTTGTGTTATTAAGTAAAAAAATTGGTAATTATAAAATAGGAGGAACAACGATGCGTTTAGATAAATTTTTAAAAGTGTCGCGGATTATTAAGCGGCGTACAGTGGCGAAAGAAGTGGCGGATAAAGGCCGTATACAAGTCAATGGCCAGTTAGCAAAATCGTCGACAAGTGTTAAAGTTGGCGATCAACTTAAAATAGTTTTTGGGAATAAAACCCTTGAAGTTAAAGTATTGGATTTGAAGGATTCGACCAAAAAAGAGGACGCGCAAGATATGTATGAAATTGTCAGTGAAACAAGAGAGAAAACCTTCGAAAATTTAGATTAGACAATGGCCGTCCTTATTGATATAATGTCTATGATACTGAATCCGTGAATGGAGTTTTTGATATGGAAGATAAGATAATTGAACAGCCAAAGCCAAAAGAGTCTAATGTTGCGTCTATTGGCAATCAATTTACTAAGGAACAAATTAAACAATTTAATAAACAACAAAAGCGAATCATTTTTAAACGTCGTCGTTTAGCGGTTATTTTTGCTGTAGCGTTAGTTGTTTTCGTGTTAAGTGGGTTTAATTTATTGCGTAGTTATCAACGTATCAATGTATTGAATGAGACAAAGGCGACAGCTGAAGCAACTCAAGCAGATTTAACAGCGCAAGTGGCTTCGTTGAAATATGATGTGAAACTATTAGAGGATCCGGCTTATTTGCAAAAATTAGCACGTCAAAAATATTTTTACACTAAAGAGGGAGAACGTGTTTACAGTATCCCGCAAATCAATCCAAATTCTCGTGGAGAAACAAAAGCCGATGAATCCGCTACTAATTCTGAGACGAATCAATCGTCGAAATAGGTATTGGGCTTGTAGGTGAGTTACTATAATAAAAAAGGGTTAAAAATACTAAGGAGGAACAACTTTTTTATGTCAATCGAAGTAGGGGCAAAAATTTCTGGTAAAGTGTCAGGTATTACAAATTTTGGAGCATTTATCGATCTAGGTGAAGGTAAAACAGGGTTGGTTCATATTAGTGAAGTTTCCAATAATTACGTTAAGGACATTAATGATGTACTTAAGGTAGGCGAAACTGTTGAAGTTAAAGTAATGTCTGTTGGTAATGATGGTAAGATTGGTTTATCCATTCGCCGAGTTTCCGAAGAAGTGCCTGAAAGAGCACCGAAAAAAGAATTTACTCGCCCTCAACGAAAAGAATATAAAAAACCGGTTGTCCAAGCTGCTCACAAAAAGGATGATTTTGACTCGTTAATGAGTTCATTCTTGAAAGACAGCGATGATCGTTTGACTTCGTTAAAACGTAACACTGAAGGCAAACGTGGCGGTCGTGGCGGACGACGTAATTAAATAATTGAACTTATACGAAGTTGTGTAACCTGTAAGTTACTTCGATGTCCCTCATGTCTAAGGTTTAAAGACCAATGAATGGTGGCTCGCAATTTTTTTGAAGTGTAATGAGCAGATTTCAGTGTATGGACCGCATAGCATTCGTGAAATAGGGGGTAGGACTTTTGTCCCACCCCCTTTCTTGTTAGGTGCATTGGTTTTGAAATAAGGAGGGTATGTGGTGTTAAGCCGAGAGTTTAGGCAATTAAATAAGCAAGAATCCTTTTGGCGACAATCTGATCGGGTTTTGTTGGCTGTCTCTGGCGGTGTGGATTCAATGGTGCTGTTGGGGCTATTTAAGCAATTGTCTGAGACGGAACGTCCTTTTTTTGGAGTGGCTCACGTCAATCATCAGTTGCGAGAAGCCTCTTTGGCGGAGGAGTTTTTTTTAGAATCTTATTGTCAACAGGCTGGGATTCCTTTTTATGTTAAGAGGTGGGATCAGCAAGTCGAGGTAGGAAATGTGGAAAGCAGAGCCCGAGAAGCTCGCTACTCTTTTTTTGCTGAAATATGTGATCGTGAGAAGTATGATTGTGTAGTGACAGCACACCATGCTGATGATCAGGCAGAGACTATTTTGATGAAAGTGACTAAAGGGGCTCAGCTCCAAAATATGGTAGGTATCCGCCCAACCAGTTACCGAAATGGACTGGTTATTCATCGGCCTTTGCTAGCTTTTTCTAAGGAGCAGCTTTTGACATGGGCAGAAAAGGAACAGTTACCGTATGTTGAAGATGAAAGTAATTACAGTCATGATTATTTTAGAAATCGTGTGAGACACCAACTTATTCCACAATTTAAAGCAGAAAACGCAAACTTTTTAAAACATATTCATAATTTAGTCAAACAAATTGCGTATGCTAATGATATTATAGAGGATACGGTCAAAGAAATTTGGCCACGTGTTATGAGAGTAGTAGCTGAGTCTTGGCGAATCGATCTGACAGAGTTTCGTCTGTTAAAGGAGAGTCAACAATACATGCTATTGGTTGCTCTTTTTCAGAGAGCGCTCGTTTCTGACGGGGTAGCTGTAAACGAAGAGCAACTTATGCAACTGTTAGTGATGTTACGAGCGGATGACGGGGCTCATGAGTTTCATTTATCTAAAGGGTGGCACTTTGAAAAAAGTTATGATGAAGCCTATTTGAGTAAGACGGTGGTTGCTGAAAGTATGTGTGATTCACCGCGACACCTTGAGGTAGGAGCGGGTATTTACCTTAGTTCGACTGAATGGTTAGGCTTTGAGCGAGTGGATCAGCCTTTAAGGCTACCACCTGAGATTGCCCAGTGGCAGGCTTTTGATTGTCCTGTTTCAGCAGATGTGGCAATGAAGCATTTAATCGTTCGACAAGCAGAGGCTGGAGACCGAGTTATTTTTAATCAAGCAGGTAATCATAAGAAAGTTAGTCGGATTTTTATTGATGAGAAAATACCGGCTAATAAACGTTGGCAAACCTGGTTAGTTTGCGAACCACAAGGTGAAATTCTGTGGATTGTCCCAATTAAGAAAAGTTATTTGAGTATTGTGAAAGAAACTGATAAAATACATTACAGGCTTATCTATTTAAAGTTGGACTGATAGTCCTTAAAAGCTTTTCAAAAGAGTAAGCAAGACTTGGAAGGAGACTCTTATGTTAGAGAAAGACATTGAAAAATCATTGTATTCAAGGGAAGAAATAGCAGCTAAAACAAAAGAATTGGGTCAACAAATTACGAAGGATTATCAAGACAAAAATCCGTTAGTGATTGGTATTTTAAAAGGGGCTGTTCCATTTATGGCGGATTTAATTCGCGAAATGAACATGCAATTAGAGATGGATTTTATGGATGTTTCAAGCTACGGGGTAGCGCTCGTTTCTTCTGGAGAGGTTAAAATTATTAAGGATTTAGATACCAATGTGGCAGGTCGTGACTTGCTGATTGTTGAAGATATAATTGACAGTGGTCAAACCTTAAAATATTTAGTTGAATTATTTAAATACCGTCAAGCTAAGTCAGTTAAAATTGTGACGCTTTTAGATAAACCAGAGGGGCGAGTGGTTGATATTACGCCTGACTATTCTGGTTTCGATGTGCCAAATGAGTTTGTTGTGGGCTGTGGACTTGATTATAAAGAAAACTATCGTAACTTACCATTTGTAGGCGTATTAAAACCTGAGATTTACGAGACAAATAACTAATAATATTTCAAAAGTATGTTAGAATAAATATGCGTGACAAAAAGATTGTGTGATTAGAGGGAGGCCCTATATGAATAAAAAGAAAAACGGGGGAATGAAGAATACACTCTATTATATATTGCTAGTTTTAGCGATGGCAATGGTCGTGTTCTTTTTCTTTGGCGATAAGAAAAGCCCCGGTTCGGATATAACGTATTCAACGTTTTCTGAGCAGTTAAAAAATGATAAAATTAAAGACATGGAAATACAGCCAGCTAATGGTGCGTATAAGATTACAGGAACGTATTATGACAAACCAAAAGTTGAAGACAAAGGTCTATCGATTTTGGGTTCAAGTAATGTGGCGAATGATCGCTTTACAACCATCGTCTTGCCTAATGATGCGACATTAGCAGAAATTACTAAAAATGCCACAACGGCTAAAACGAAAGTAACAATTAAAGAACAATCTAGCAATGGTGTTTGGTTGTCAATGTTGTTCTCTTTCCTACCATTGATTGTGATGATTTTCTTTGTTTACATGATGATGGGGCAAGGTCAGCAAGGTGGCGGCGGTGGCCGTGTAATGAATTTTGGTAAATCAAAAGCCAAAGAAGCTGATAAAAAAGCCAATAAAGTTCGTTTCTCTGATGTAGCAGGGGCTGAGGAAGAGAAACAAGAATTAGTAGAAGTGGTTGAATTCTTAAAAGATCCTCGTCGTTTTGTGGAGCTTGGTGCTAGAATTCCGGCAGGTGTTCTATTAGAGGGCCCTCCAGGAACAGGTAAAACATTACTAGCTAAAGCAGTAGCAGGTGAAGCCGGCGTACCATTCTATTCAATTTCAGGTTCTGATTTTGTGGAGATGTTTGTCGGGGTCGGTGCAAGCCGTGTTCGTGATCTATTTGAAACAGCTAAGAAAACGGCTCCTGCGATTATCTTTATTGATGAAATCGATGCGGTTGGTCGTCAACGTGGAGCTGGTATGGGTGGTGGACACGATGAGCGTGAGCAAACCCTGAACCAATTACTTGTTGAAATGGACGGATTTAGTGGGAATGAAGGTGTTATTGTCATTGCGGCAACTAACCGTTCTGATGTCTTGGATCCAGCATTGTTACGTCCAGGTCGTTTTGACCGTCAAATTTTAGTTGGTCGCCCAGATGTTAAGGGGCGTGAAGCGATTCTTAAAGTTCATGCCAAGAATAAACCATTGGCAGCGGATGTTGATTTGAAAGTCGTTGCTCAACAAACACCAGGTTTTGCCGGGGCTGATTTAGAGAATGTCTTGAATGAGGCAGCTTTAGTGGCTGCTCGTCGTAATAAAAAGAAAGTGGATGCTTCTGATATTGATGAAGCACAAGACCGTGTTATTGCGGGTCCTGCTAAGAAAGATCGGGTTGTCAGCAAGAAGCAGCGTGAATTGGTTGCGTACCATGAAGCGGGTCATACAATCTGTGGGCTAGTGTTAGATGATGCTAACACGGTTCATAAGGTAACAATTGTTCCTCGTGGTCGTGCGGGTGGTTATATGATTTCCCTTCCTAAGGAAGATCGTTTCTTAATCACTAAGAAAGAAATGTTTGAACAAATTGTTGGTTTACTAGGTGGTCGTACTGCTGAAGAGATTATCTTTGGGGTTAAATCAACGGGAGCTAGCAATGACTTTGAGCAAGCAACTGGTTTAGCTCGTAGCATGGTAACTGAGTACGGTATGAGCGATAAATTAGGACCTGTTCAGTATGAAGGGAATCATCAAGTTTTCGTTGGCCGTGATTATGGTCAAACTAAGGCTTATTCTGAGCAAGTTGCGTTTGAAATCGACGAAGAAGTTCGTAGTATTCTAAACGAAGCTCATGCGAAGGCTCGTCAAATTATTGAAGAGCATCGTGAGCAGCACAAATTAATTGCTGAGAAATTGTTAGAGTTTGAAACATTAGATGCTCGTAGCATTAAATCACTTTTCGAAGATGGTGTGATGCCTGCTGATGTGATTGCTAATCAATTCCCAAGTGAAAAGGCTGGTACTTTTGAGGAAGCTAAAAGAGCCTTAGAAGAAAAAGAAGCGAAGAAGCAAGAGGAAGAGAAGCAAGAAGATAAAGAGAGAGCTTTGGAAGCTGATGAACCAGTTAAAACAACTGACGAACCTGTGACACCAAGAGTTCCATCAGATGATGCTGAAGAGCAAACAGATGAAGAAAAAGCAGAAGCGAAAACCGAGTATGAAAAAGAAAAATTCGAAGATCGCTACAAATAAGCGTTAAATCAAGTGGGTTGCCTTGGCAGCCCACTTTTGCTTTGGATGATACCAGAGAGCTTGCAATCAATTTCTATTCTTGATACACTATCAAACAGCAAAATTGTCTAAAATGATTTTTCGGTTTAAGATAGTAAGGACAATTAAAATCTAGAAAAATAGGTGAATTTAAATGGAAGATTATTTATTAAAAGCGTTGTGTTTTGAAGGTCAAATACGAGCTTTTGCTGTTAATGCTACAAAAACTGTTGGGGAAGCGCAGCATCGCCATGACACGTGGAATACGGCTTCTGCCGCTTTAGGGAGAAGCATTGTCGGTTCTTTGATGTTAGGTGCGATGAATAAAGGTGAGGACAAAATCACTGTTAAGATTCAAGGGGATGGTCCCGGAGGATCAATTATTGTAGTAGCTGATGGGCATGGTAATGTGAAGGGGTATATTCAAAATCCTCATGTTAGTTTGCCTTTAAATGATAAAGGAAAGATTGATGTTAGAGGAGCGGTTGGGACGGCAGGTGTGCTGTCTGTTATTAAGGATTTAGGTCTCAAGGAGCCTTTTTCAGGACAAGTACCTTTAGTTTCTGGTGAATTAGGTGAGGATTTCACGTATTATTTGGCTAATTCTGAGCAAGTGCCATCTGCTGTGGGGTTAAGTGTTTTGGTTGATAAAGATGACACGATTAAAGCTGCTGGTGGTTTCATGATTCAGGTGATGCCAGGTGCAACGGATGAAACGATTACTAAAATCGAAAAACATATTGCCGAAATTCCATTTGTTTCGCGTTTGATTGAGCAAGGGGAAACACCTGAAGAGATTCTTAACCGGTTGTTAGGTAAAGAGAATGTCAAGATTTTGGACAAGGTGCCTGTCCAATTTCATTGTGATTGTACGAAGGATAAGTTTTCATCTGCAATTATTTCCCTAGGGAGGGAAGAAATTCAAACGATGATTGATGAGGATCAGGGAGCGGAAGCGGTCTGTCATTTTTGTGGTAATAAGTATCAGTTTGATGAAGCTGATTTAACAGCTTTGTTGGAAGAGATCGGGTAAGGAATAAGGGGGAACCACTATGTGGAAAATAGGCGATATTGAGATTCCTAATAGAGTGGTCGTTGCACCAATGGCCGGTATTAGTAATGCTGCTTTTCGGGTAACGGTCAAAGAGTTTGGCGCAGGGTTAGTAGTGTGCGAAATGATTAGTGATAAAGGGATCCAATTTAGAAATAAAAAGACCTTAGAGATGCTTTATATCGATGAGAGTGAGCATCCGTTAAGTGTGCAAATCATGGGTGGCGGTAAAGATACCTTGGTTGAGGCGGCCAAATTTGTGGAGGAAAATACAAAAGCGGCAATTATTGATATCAACATGGGGTGTCCGGTCAATAAAGTGATTAAAAATGAGGCAGGGGCTAAGTGGCTATTGGATCCTAATAAGGTGTATGAGATGGTTGAGGCGGTGGCTTCGGCTGTCAAGATACCTGTAACGGTTAAAATGAGAATTGGCTGGGATGATCAACATGTTTTTGCTGTTGAGAATGCGTTGGCGGCAGAAAAAGCTGGTGCGGCGGCAGTTGCTATGCACGGTCGGACTCGTGTTCAGATGTATGAAGGTAAAGCGAATTGGGATGTTCTACGGGAAGTCAAAAAGCAGTTAACGATTCCTTTTATGGGGAATGGTGATGTCCGAACGCCTCAAGATGCCAAGCGGATGATTGAAGAGGTTGGTTGTGAGGGAGTTATGATCGGACGTGCTGCATTAGGTAATCCGTGGATGATTTATCAAACCAAGCATTATTTGGAGACGGGTGAGTTATTACCAGAACCTGAGGCACGTGAAAAGATAAAAACTGCTAAGCTTCATTTAGAGCGTTTAGTTGACTTGAAGGGTGAAGTGATTGGTGCCCGCGAATTTCGTCAGCATGCTGCTTATTATTTGAAGGGGATTCCGCGAGCGGCAAAAACCAAGGTTGCGATTAATCAAGCGACTAAACAAGCGGAAATTATTACGTTGTTGGATGAGTTTGTGGATGCAACAGAAGCTAGAGGGCTTGCACGTTAAGTGAATACTACCAGCTAAAAGATGAGGGTATCAAGTGTTTAAAATGGATAAAAAAGGCAAAAGGAAAGATTTCCCTTGCCTTTTTTGTTTTTAGTGTGGCATTATAGATAGAAGAATGTAGCTTTTGAAAGAACGGAGGAAACAGAGTGACTGAGGAACAAAATACTCAACAAGAAATGAATGACCAATTATTGGTTCGTAGAGAAAAGATGGCCACGTTACAGGCTACTGGAATGGATCCATTTGGCCAACGATTTGATCGTAGCCATAATTCTAAGCAATTGCACGAAGCATATGGTGACATGACTAAAGAAGTGCTAAACGATCAACATTTAACAGCAACGGTTGCTGGTAGAATAATGACTAAGCGTGGTAAAGGAAAAGTAGGGTTTGCTCATTTGCAAGATAGAGAAGGGCAAATTCAGATTTATGTCAGAAAAGATACAGTCGGTGAAGAAGAATACGACTTGTTTAAACAGGCTGATTTAGGTGATTTTATCGGTGTGACCGGTGATATCATGAAAACAGATATGGGTGAATTGACAATTAAGCCAACGAGCCTAACCTTTCTAACGAAAGCTCTTCGTCCCTTACCAGATAAATATCATGGTTTAACTAACGTGGAGCAGCGCTATCGCCAACGTTATTTAGATTTAATTAGTAATCGCGATAGTTTTGATACGTTTGTGAAACGTAGCCAGATTATTAAGGAAATTCGTAATTATCTAAACGATCATGATTACTTAGAAGTTGAAACGCCAACGTTACATAATATGGCAGGTGGAGCTGCGGCTCGACCGTTTATTACACACCATAATGCTCTTGATATTGAATTGTATTTACGAATTGCGCTAGAACTGCATTTGAAACGACTAATTGTTGGTGGGATGGAAAAAGTCTACGAAATTGGGCGAGTTTTCCGTAATGAAGGAATTGATACGACTCATAATCCTGAATTTACCATGTTAGAAGTCTATACAGCTTATGCGGATTACCGTGATGTTATGGATTTAACAGAGGGGATCATTAAGCATGTCGCTCAAAAAGTAAATGGTAGTTTAACGGTTCTTTATGGTGAAACGGAAGTCAATTTGAGTGGTGAATGGACTCGTTTGCATATGGTGGATGCAATCAAGGCGCAGACAGGTGTTGATTTCTGGCAGGAGATGACCGATGAAGAGGCCCGTGAAATTGCGAACGCACATAATGTTAAAGTTGAGGAGCACATGGAATTTGGTCATGTTGTCAATGAGTTCTTTGAAGAATTTGTTGAGGACACCTTAATTCAACCAACATTTATCTATGGTCACCCTGTAGCGGTGTCACCGTTATCGAAGAAAAATCCAGAAGATAGTCGTTTTACAGATCGTTTTGAAGTCTTTATTGTCGGAAATGAGTATGGTAATGCCTTTACTGAATTAAATGATCCGATTGATCAGCGTGAACGATTTGAAGCTCAAGATCGTGAGCGAGATTTAGGGAATGATGAAGCACATGGAATCGACAATGATTTTATAGAAGCGTTAGAGTATGGTATGCCGCCAACAGGTGGTTTAGGAATTGGTGTCGATCGACTGGTTATGTTGCTGACAAATTCCCAATCAATTCGCGATGTGTTACTTTTTCCAACGATGCGTTAACAAAGAAAGCCCGCTAATTTTTAGTGGGCTTTTACATTTATTTTTAGCTAATTTATACCAAGTAAGTAGGGGCGATTGTCAGAAGTCAGTTTTCATGGTGATTACTTTTGCGAATGTTATAAAGGAAGAGTGTTCTTGTTTGTAGGTAAAAGACGAATAATACACAGGTATTTACTGGGTTTATACAGCTAAATAAAAAAAACTAAAAAAACTCAATATAATAGTTGCAATTTCCTAAAAGACTTGGTATATTATTACATGTCGCTGAGATGTGACAGACAAAACACAACATAAAAAACTTTAAAAAAGTTGTTGACATTGTCAACTGTGTTATGT